>NZ_CAKKTK010000008.1:0-98984 GCF_920656135.1 Frankia sp. Cppng1_Ct_nod
TCTCCGGCCACAGCCGAACAGCTCGAGCTCGACATCGTCGACGCCTATTCGATGTCGGTGACCTTGTGCCTTGCCGCATTGGGTTTCATCAACGTCTACAAGCCGGTTGTCCAGCGCCGCTCCGAGCTGAGACGGAAGGTCGCCGAGATCGAGTCGTCGACGAACCGCCGACTCACCGCGGCGATGCTGGGGCTCCTGCGTAGTTTCGTAGTGAACACCGCTGAACCGGAGGATCCGTCCGGCCGCGCGATGCTCCACATGATGAACACGGCGGGAGTCTCGGAACGCATAGTGATCCAGGAGCTGCGGAACAGTCTCTCCCGGGTTCGTGCCAGGCTTCGGGACGACGTCCGGATCGGGGTGGGTTCCGATGTCGCACTCGACAACGACAATCTGCTGTTCGAGTGCGGGTGGGCCTGGGGAATCGCAGACAACGCCGCGCGGATCGACTTCGTGAGTGAGGATTTCCAGCAACGTTCCGGTGTTGCCGAGGCCAGACCTTATCTGTATTTCACGGTTGTGGCGCTCGACGGTATCAACGACCTGCTCTCGCCCCGGACCCGCGAACTAGGCCTGCTCAACGAGGAGCAGCGGCGTCTGGCCGAGGCGTTGCAGATCCGCTGGGACCTCACTCAACGATACTGGTCCACTGTCGCCCGCTTCGGTGGTCAGGCGTGGCCGCTGGAGAACATCCCGTGGCAGACCTCCGACGGCAAGGAGTCGGATTACTACAGCCTGCTCGTCTCCTCCGTACTCGTGCAGGACCTCGTCAACCGGCGGGCGACCGACGACGATCTCACCCGCGCGGTATGGGTGTTCGAGGAACTGGCTCGCCGCGGCCGAATCACCAGTCGAGTGACGAAGAACGATCCCGCCGTGGCACTGCACACGCCCGGCGTACAAATGACGCTTAACGGCAGTGAGCAACTTGGCCCGCAGATCTACTGGAGTGCCGCCGATTTCGCGCCGCTGCTCCTCAAACGTACGTTGCAGGCCGCGAAGCTGTCCGCGAACGTCACCGCCCGCGACCGTCTCATGGTAGTCGCCGAGGCCACGATGGACCATCTCGCCCGCCGCCGGTTGCGCGAAGGTCCAGGGGCAGGGCTGTGGGACGACCCGGTTGAGGTTCTCTTCTCCGCGGGGGGTTCCGCCGACAGCAGGCCGTCGTGGTATCTGACCGAGCGCGTGATCGAGGGACTCGTCACCGCGGCCAGCACCTACGAGGAGACGCCGCTGCGCACCACGCACATGGTGGACAACGCCCTTGAGCTGCTCAGCGAGGCGGACCATCTACTGAATCAGGAAATCCTGCAGGCCGATGCCAATGATCGATCCGAGTTGAACACGGGTCTCCTGGAGATCGAGGCCACGCTGACACGGGCGCGCAAGATTCTCAATGAGCGGCCGTCGTCGGCCAGTGCTCTGGCCATGGAGGCGCTTCGCAAACTCGACGAACTGACTGTCGCGCGCATCGACGCAGCGAGGAGCATCTAGCCATGCTGGTGTTCGCCGCTTCGGACAAGGGCGGAACGGGCCGGTCGGTGACGAGTTGCAACATCGCCTACCGGTTGTCGCTCGCGGGCAACGATGTCGCCTACCTCGACTTCGACTTCGGATCCCCCACAGCCGGGTCGATCTTCGAGATCTCGAAGATCGACCGTGGTGCGGACCATGGCCTCCACTCCTATATCGGAGGCACGATCAGCAGCCCGCACCAGGTCGACGTCCGCACCGCCTCCGACCGCCCGGGTCTTCGCATGCTGCACGCCAAGGCGGGCCGGCTGGCGTTGTTCGCCGGCGACCGGGACGGGGCGGAATTCTCCAGCACCGCCGAGAAAGTGCGCCGCTGCATCGAACTTTTCCGGCGGCTGGACCAGGAATTCCAGGTATGTGTAGTCGATCTCAGCGCCGGCCGGTCGCACGCTCTGCACATGGCGCTGAACGCGACGGCAGCTCCGGAAATCCGCTCGGCTCCCGTCCGCTGGCTGGTATTCCACCGTTGGACCAGACAGCATATCGTCGCGGCCCACGGTCTCGTCCACGGCAACGACGGACTCCTCGACGAGGGAGTTCGGGCCGGTCACGAACGTGAGGCGCTGCAGGACTCGATCCGGTTCGTCCGTACCGCGGTACCCGCCCTCAACTCGCCGCTTGCCGCAGACCGGCCCGCGCAGGCGAAGTGGCTGCGTACCTGCAACGATGAACTCAAACAACTGGCGCTGCGGAACAGGCTCGGGCATAGCGCGACGCTGGGCGAGACGCCGGTCGAGCCGGTGCTGCAGTGGCGGGAACAGGTCATCTCAGATGCGGATGTCTCCGGGAACATCGCCAACGCCGCGACCGTGAAAGCCTTTGACGAGTTGGCCCGTAATCTGACCGACGACAGCGTGTGGGAAGGGCTGTGACCACCTTGGAAGTCGTCGCCTACAGTGAAGCCAGCAACCAGGACAATGTTCGCGGCATGCCGTTGTCTCATCTTTCAATTGAAGTGGGTCATTTCTACATGGAGGACCTGCTCAACGGCGAGGAACGGATACGTCACCAATTTCAGCGGCTCGCGCCGTGGGTCACGGCCGCCGAAAAGACCGTCGCCGCCGATCGACCCCGGATAAGCACCTGTTTTCTGATCGACGATTATTTCTATAATAGTACGAATCCGAAAGAAATATTGCGGAAACTCATTACGATCGGGGACGAATGCGGCGTACCGATCGACTACATCGCGCGCGAGGCGGGTTGCTGTGTGGCGGACGGTGTGCCGCTCGCCGAACTCGTCGCGGCCCGCCTGCTTCCCGAGCCCGCTCCGGGCACGAACGGTTCCCGCCCGCCGACCCATCAGTCGGGCTGGCTCTGCAACGGCGAACGGTCTCCCGAGACCGGCACCGACCAGGCCATGCACACCCGGCCGTGGGAGCCGCCGCAGGAGTTCGGCAAGCGCGACCACTCCATCTTCCTCGACGTCGAGTTGTGGAAAGAGATCGAGGATCGGGTCGACGGCGAGACCATGATCCAGCGGACCTGGTCGTGTCCCTTTCTGGCGTCGATCTGGCACTTGCTCCGGCTGGGGATGCTGCGCCATTTCGGCGAGCCGGTCGCGCAGCCGCACCGGGTGATACTTGAGACCGACGAGATACCCGAGACCTGGACCGAACTACCCGCGGTGATGCAGGTGAACCCACGTGCAGCACCCTTCAGCGCCTACCGGTCGGTCTCCATCCTTCCGCAGCGATACCTGCCGATCGAAAACGCGATCAAACTCATCCTCAGCCATCTCAGCCTTGACGAACCCGTCACCGGCCAAGTAATCGAACGTGGGGCGAGAGAAGGTCTGAAGATACCGCGTAAGGTCATTGACCGCATTTCACACGTCTTCATCGAAGGATCATGAAAAGCGATGCTGATCCTCGGTGAGGTCCGAACCTGTCTTCTGCACAACACGGCGCCGCTTCCCGCTCCGCTCGTGGCCCAGATCCTCGGGACGGTGCCGGGGCGCCGCGTGTTGTGCACCGAACGCCCCATCGCTCACGCCGTCTCACCGGAGCTGGTGACCGGGATCGACTGCAAGCTCGCGACCTCGAGCCGGGTCCGCGCCCGGGGAATCGGCACGGTCACCTCTCGCGCTATGATCACTTCCGGTCTGGTGCTGCAGGGTTCGGCGAGCGCCTACCTCCGGCGCGCGACGGGCCCCAGCCGTCTCGCGTGGTCACACTACGCCGACCAATTGGGCGTGGTCGAAGTCATCAGCCTGGCGGATGCCGCCGGGCTCGCCGAGGGGTACCTGGCCGACTCCACACCGACATCCACCATCGACCTGGGCTCGGTCAGTGAACGCCTGATCAGTGATATCCAGAGTCATGCGCAGCTCGATCATGTCACCTCCGTACGGTCGCGGCCGACCTGTGTACGCTGGGCCGCCCGGATCGGCGACCACGACGGTCCCGTCGCGCGGGTCCGTACCGAAGACGATGTCGTGCGCACCATCGAGCTGATAGTGGACGAAAGCCAGCTCGGAATCGCCGCGCGCTTCTGCGAGGATTTCGCGTTGCACGACTGGTTGCTCACCACGCTCACCCAGATCATCGAACAGACCGACCGGTTGAAGGCGCTGGGACGGGAGGCGCTCGACATCCTCACGACCGCTGTCGAGCGGCTGTTCCACGTATGGATGCCCGGAGCGCGGGTGGACCCGGTACTGTCGCCGCTCTGGGATGCGCTGGAACGGCGCCCCGGATTCAGCCGCCAGTGGAACGCGCAGGTCTCGCGGATTCGGGACCAGATTGCCCTGCAGACGCTGCAGGCACTCGAACAGGCGCGACGAGGCAGCGCGGACTGGTAGACCGGCACACTCATGCCGATCACCTCATAGCCGGAACCACCGCCGTACCAGCAGGGCGAAGAACACACTCAACGACACCGCCCCCGCGTAGGACTCGATGACGAGCAGGACCCAGGCGCCATGGGGCAGGCCGTCGATATCGCCGAATCCCAGCGGGTTGAGGTAGTTGATGAGTGCCATGTGCATGCTGGTGACCAGCGAGGCGCCGAAGAAGATCGTCAGAATGAGAATCAGCGCCACGAGCTGGACGACCACCCAGCCGAGCAGGCGGTAGGGCTGGTAACCGTAGCCACATAGCAGATTCGAGATCGTCTCCAGGATCCTGCGCAAGCCCCGGCCGCGGGCCAGGTGGCGGGCCCGATGCGCCGAAAGCAGGCATCTGTCCCGGGCGAGATGGTTTTCCACCTGTAGATACAGGCCTCCGGCTCGGTCGAAAGAAAACGCGGCATGCAGCGGTAGCCCGGCCCGCGCAAGGCGGAGGCCCAGGCGTTCGAGGATCTCGGCCAGGCGCAGGGTCTGTACCGGGGTGAGCCGCAGCGGACCACGGACCTCGACCTCCGCGGCCAGCAACGCCGCGATGGTGGAATGTTCGCTGTCCTCGGCTGGGGCGAGTACCTGACTGTACAGATGGGAGAAAACAAGGCTGTCGCGATTACGGGGACCAGGTGGGATATAACGGTCGAGAACATCGGCGGCGTATCTTTCGAACCGATCGAGAAGGTTCGGCTCCGCAACCCGCAGGATGCCGTCCATGCGTGCCTCGTCCAGCATCTCGACATATCTGTCCGCTCGGCGGACGATCGCGGTTGAGATCGATCCGACGAACTCCGACAGTTGCCCGGACATCGCGGATGCCCGGTCAGGAGTTACGACCGGCTCGGCTGACCGGTAACGGCATACATATCGCAGGACGCCTGGACAGGTTCGAAGAGTAACCCATGACTCGAGTGTCACGCATCGGCGCTCTGTTCGCTATGGTTGCGCTGTCCATACTGGACAGCGCGCGAAGCAGAGGCGAACAACGACCGCGGCGTTGGGGGACGAGGGTGGCGTTTCTGGAGGTACCGGTGGGGAACGGCGGCCGGATGGTCGTCGAGGTCACCGAAAATGATCTCACTCGGGCGGAGATCCGGCCGCACGGCCTCGACGATGGGCTGGAGCTCGCCTCGATCAGCCCCGGGCAGGCCGCCGGGGGTTGATTCATCCCCGGTCGGTTCATTCACCGTGGTAGAGGCGGTCGAGGTCGACGAGGACGACACCGGGGTCGGCCGTGGCGCGTGCGCGTAGGTCGTCGCTACCCGCGCAGACCGGCCCCGCCGTTCGAGCTGCGCGAACACGGGGCGCATCAGAGCGTGGTAGAAGGCGACCAGCGGCTCGGCGATCCGCCATACCGGCCGGCGGTTGCGCAGGATGTCGTCCGCGCGGACAAGGAACCCGGCATCGGTGAGGACGGTCAGCGGGTGCGCGAGATCCGCACTCGTACGACCGACCTGGGAGGCGATCCCACCCCGGGTGGTAGCACCGCCGGCGACAGCGGCCAGCACGGAGCTGTACAGCGCGCTGTCACGCAGGGCCGGTTCTTCGCTGAGCAGGTAGCGGGCCTCGCGGAACAGTGGCGATGCCGGGTCCTGAACCGCCCACTCGTCGAAGCTTTCAGCGGTCGCGGGCGCATCCATGCTCCGACAGCCGTGTACCGAAGAAGCGGAGCGACTCGGCGACGGTCGCTTCGGTCGCTTCGGTCGCTTCGGTCGCTTCGGTCGCTTCGGTCGCTTCGGTCGCTTCGGTCGCTTCGGTCGCTTCGGTCGCTTCGGTCGCTTCGGTCGCTTCGGTCGCCTGGAAGTAGAACCCACCGGTCTGTTCGCAGGCAGCCTCCAGCAGGAAGGACTTGCCTTGTCTGCGGCGAGCGGTGACCACGCCGAGCGTCGCGCCGGGTGCGTCGTCACCGCAGAACTTCGACAGGCCGGCCCATTGCGCCTCGCGGTCGAACATGTCGTCGGGCCGTCGCAGGCCTCTCCCATCGACCACACTCGGCCGTCTAGTGGAACCATACTTATAGTAAGTACGGTTCCACTAGATGGGAGCGATCGGGAGCCGAGCCGCTGGCGGGGGTCGGGTAACGGTGGCCGTTGCGAGCCCGCGGCCCGCCCCCGCCGGATGCGGCATCAGCGCGTCCCGGTGGGCTCCGTCGGGGCCGGCGGGACGGGCGGGGCGACAACATGCGGTGACGCCGGTGCCGGTGGGCCCGCCGCGTCCGCGAGCTGGCGCAACCCGTTGACGATCCCACCGACGAGATCGCCGAGCGCAAAGCTGGACGTCATCGTGAGAACAGCGAGCCCGGCGGCCTGGTCGGTGATCCGGCTCTTCGCGCCCAGCGTCGTCATGATCTGGGTGAACCGCTGACCGGGAGAGACCAGCACGAGCACAGCCGGGTTACGTGGAAGGTCCACCAGGTTGGCCAGCGCCTCCTCGGCGAACCGGTCCGCGTCGCCGTCGACCTCACCGACGCGGACGGCGAACCGGACGCCGGTCTGGATTTCGGCAGCCACCCGCGCCCGGTCGAGCCTGTCCAGCTGGTCGTGGGTGAACGCCTCACCACGTACCACTGGCACCGCCCGCGCCGGGAGCAGCCACATGCGGACGCTCGCCTTCGGCGACCGTGGGAGGATCGCCGATCCAGACCTCCTCATGCTGCCAGGGGCGTCCCGGGCGGTACCGCGACGGACCACTGTCCCGGGTCGACAGCAACGTCAGGACGAGCGCCACAAGGAACCCGCCGGCGATCGTCCCGCCGTAGACGGCCCATGCCTGCAGCGCGGTGAGCGGGTCCGGGCTGTAACTGTCTCCGATGTCCTGTGCCAGGGCGACCGAGGAGAGCGCCGGAACCGCAAGGAAGGCCAGCGCCGCGACGGTGAGTACGCGGCGGGCAGTGTGCCGAGGACGTCGACGAGTCACGTTGCGAAGGTTACCGGGTGGTTGGCCCGAGGTCGTCTGGAAGGGCCTCCTGGCGACACGACAGGACCGAATGACCCGTGAGGTCGGGCCATCCGACACACGACAAACACGACAGCACGCCGACAGGTCCACGAATAGTCACCGACAGTCGCCAGGCTGGTCCCGGACGCACGCGAGAAGCCGCGCAAGGCGACGAACCCTCGGGTCGACCCGCAGCCGCTCGATGGTGACCGGCCGGCCGTCCGCGTCGGTCACCGGAAGCTTCCAGTTCGGATACGAGTCCACGGTGCCGGGCAGGTTCGGCTGGCGCAGGTCACCCATGGCGTCACCGGGCGCCGCCAGCACGATCCGGGACGGCGACCGGGCAAGCAGACCGTGCAGGGCCACCGCCGCCTCGCCGCTCGCGGCGAATTCAAGATCAGAAACGTCGCCGGACGAGGTCGGGTCGGCGGGATCGCCCGCACCCGGATCCGCCAGCAGTCCCTCGTCCCGCAGAAGGGCGATCAGCCCGTCCCGCTCCTCGCGCCAGGCCGCGAGTTCGGCCTCCTCCGACCGTCGTAGCAGACCGCGACGGGCCCGCACCCGCACATGCTCACCCGTGAGATACCCGGCGACGGTGGGCAGGTCGTGGGTCGTGACGCTCGCCATGGCCAGTTCCCGCCAGCGGTGCGGCCGTACCGGCGCACCTGCCGCGTCACGTTCGAACCACACGACGGTCGACCCGAGCACCCCGGAGCCGGCCAGCATCGTCGCCACCGACGGTTCGACCGTGCCGAGATCCTCACCGACGACGAGCGCCCCGGCCCTGGTCGCTTCAAGCGCGAGGATGCCGAGCATCGCGTCAGCGTCATAGCGGACGTAGGTGCCGGCCGAGGCGGGGTTTCCGCCGGGGATCCACCACAGCCGGAACAATCCGAGGATGTGGTCGACCCGCAGACCGCCGCCGCGGCGCAGGACGGCGGTGACCATCTGCCGGAACGGCGCGTAGCCGATCTCGGCCAGCCGGTCGGGCCGCCACGGCGGCAGCGCCCAGTCCTGGCCCTGTTGGTTGAACCCGTCCGGGGGTGCACCGATGGTCGCGCCGGTCGCGAAGACGTCCCGCAGCGCCCAGGCGTCCGCCCCGCCGGGGTCCACCCCGACCGCAAGATCATGAACGACGCCGACGGCCATTCCGCCATCGCGGGCCGCGGCCTGCGCGGCGGCGAGCTGGGCGTCGCAGCTGCGTTGCAACCAGATGTGGAAGGCGATCTGGGTACGCAGCTCGGCACGGGCGGCGCCAACCCCCCGACCGTGCGGGTCCTGCAGGTCGGCGGGCCATGCCCGCCAGTCCCGACCGTGCAGGTCGGCAAGGGCACACCACGTCGCGAAGTCGATGAGGCCGTCGTCGGTGTCGGTGCCGGTGCCGGTGCCGGTGCCGGTGCCGGTGCCGGTGCCGGTGTCCCACGATGTGGTGGCCGCGACCGTCCCCTCATCGCAGGCCCCGTCGCCGGCTGCGGTGAACAGAAGCTCCAGAGCGGCGCGTTTCGCCCGCCACACCGTGTCCCGGTCGATCAGGTCGGCCCCGGTCCCGGCACGGGCCGCGGCGGCCAGCTGATCGACACGCGCCCGGATGGCCGCGTCCGCACGCCCGTATTCGGGAAGGTCCTCGGGGCGCAGGTACAGCGCGGAGGCGAACCGCCTGCTGGCCGGGTAGTACGGGGACGGTTCGACCGGAATCGTCGGCGCGATCGCGTGTACCGGGTTGACCAGCAGCACATCGGCTCGCCGGCCCTCCACCGAGCCGGACCACGACGCAAGCGCCGCAAGATCGGCATAGTCACCGATCCCCCAGGAACCTGCCGACCGCAGCGCGTACAGCTGGACCATCCAGCCCCAGGCACGGGCGGCGCCGGAAGGAGCCGGCCCGGAGGATGTTGGCACCGCCGGGACCTCGTCCGGCGCGACGATGAGCTTTGTCTCGGCCGACACGGTGCCGGCCCGTACCCGCAGAATATGATCACCGAGTGGCAGACCCGCGGGCAGGGCCAGCCGGACGCCGAGCAGGTCCCGGCCGTCCGCCGTGCGGTGTTCGGCCGGCTCCCCCGGCACGTCGTTCCCCGGCACGTCGTCCCCCGGCGCCGTGACCACCAGCCGCCCGCCGCTTTCGAACTCCAGCTCCGCGACCGGGACCGTGCCGACGGGCACCCGCAGCACCACCGGCGCGGGCGCGGACCGTCGCACAACCACACAGACGGGCGACAAACGCCGCCATGGCGCGTCGCGGGCGGCGGCAAGGGCCGCAACCGGGTTTGTGGTGTCGACGTCGAGCAGGCCAAGCACGGCCCGCACGACGTCGGGGGCGACGGTCACCTCCCGGTCGTCGGCGCCGATGTACCGGGTGGCGACACCATGGACGGCGGCGAGCTGCGACAGGACCGGGTCCAGGGCCGTACCCGGTCCGGCATCCGGTCCGGCATCCGGTCCGGCATCCGGTCCGGTGCCGCCGGCGTCCGAGCTGAAGTCAGATATCTCGTCGGTGGTCACGACCGGATCCTCTCGTCCGCCAGGACCGGCGGTCAGCGGGCCGGGTGAACCATGACGGGGTCGAGGCCGGTGCGGCAAGCTCGTCCCGCCCGCCGGGAACACAATCCGACTCGTTCGGCAGGAGCTGGTCCGGCCAGGCCGAGGACGGCGCCGACCACAGTACGTCACGGGGAACCGGGAGCGACAGCCGTAGCCTTCCGCCGCCGCGCGGGCCTTCCTCCGCCCGCACGCTCCCGCCGTGCACAGCCGCGGCATCCGCGACGATGGCGAGGCCGAGCCCGGAACCGGGCAGCCCACGCGCGGACGCCGCCCGGTAGAAGCGGTTGAAAACCTGGGGCCGGTCCTCGGGCGCGATCCCGGGACCCTCGTCGGTGACGAGGACCTCCCCGACGCTGACGCTCACCTCGACCTGTCCCTGGGAAGGGGAGAACTTCACCGCGTTGTCGAGCAGGTTCGTCACCGCTCGTTCCAGCATGTGCGGGCGTCCGTCCACCGGTGAGGGTGCCGCGGTCACCACGATCTGGACGTCCTTCGCCTTGGCGCGACGACGTACCCGCGCGGCCGCCGCATGGACGATCTCGGTCAGGTCGACGCGTTCGACGTCCTCTGTGGGCGCCTCGTCCCGGGCGAGTTCGACCAGTTCGCTGACCAGTCCACTCAGTTCACGGATCTGCGCGTCGACATCACGCAGCAACGCGTCCCGGTCCTCCGCGGGCAGCGCACGCTGCGGGTTGGCCTCGGCCCGCAGCAGCAGCTCGATGTTGGTCCGAAGGCTCGTCAGCGGGGTCCGCAGTTCGTGGCTCGCGTCGTCGACGAGCTGCCGCTGCCGCACACGGGACGCCTCCAGTGCCCGCAGCATGCTGTTCAGGCTGCCTGCGAGCCGGGCGATCTCGTCGGTACCGGTGACCGGGATCAGCGCGGACAGGTCCTGGGTACGGGCCACCTCCTCGGCGGCCGCGGCCGCGGCATCCAGCGGTTTGAGCGACGCGCGCGCGATCAGCCGGCCGAGCAGCACCGATCCGGCCACCCCGGCCACCCCGACGGCGAGCAGGATCAGGCCGAGGTCGCGCAGTGTCTGGTCCACGTCCGACATGTCCCTGGCCAGCTGTAGAGCGCCGAGAGTGCCGCCGGGAAAGCGGATGGGAACGGTCGCGACCCGGTACCGCTGACCATCAATAGTGACAGTGCGTAGTTGCTGGTCGGCCATCCCCTGTGCCACGGCCTCGTCGGTCGGGGTCACCGGCAGGACGACAACCTGGTTCTGCCAGGTAGCCGTGTCACCGTCGGCAAAGATGACCTGTGCGGGCAGGCCGAAATTGGAGCCGGTCAGCCTTCCACCGGCCCGGAAGTCCGGTTTGATCGTGGAAGCCGCCACCCCGGCCTGCTGGATCAGCTGATCGTCGATCGAGTTGTTGAGCACGATCCCGGTCGAGGCGAGCGCCACACCCGCCACCACGGCCACGGTGGCGGTCACCGCAACGCCGATCAGCAACGCCATCCGGTTACGCAGCGCAAGACGACGCAGAGAAAGACCACGCGGGGAAGGACGACGCCACCGAGGGAACCGGCCTCTTGTCAGCTCCCTCGGCGCCTCCGCCGGCACCTCGCCCGACGCCTCCGCCGACGGTTCCCAGATCGGGTGTCGCGCTGTCATCCCGGAAAACTCATAACGGGCACACGCCCGGCTCACCGGGCACAACCACCGCGCCCGCCCCCGTCACGACTGTTTCCGTCACGAGGCTGCCTCCCGCAGGACGTAGCCGACCCCGCGAACCGTGTGGAGCAGCCGAGGCTCGCCACCCGACTCAAGCTTGCGGCGAAGATAGCTGACGAACACCTCCAGCGAGTTCGACGACGGGCCGAAGTCGTATCCCCACACCCGCTCCATGATCATAGATCGCGACAGGACCTGGCGCTGGTGCAGGAGGAACAGCTCCAGCAGGTCGAACTCGGTCTTGGTGAGAGTCAGCTCCCGGTCCCCACGGGTCACCTGCCGACTGCCCGGGTCCAGACGGACATCGGAGAAGGTCAGCGCCGGCGGTACGCCGGGCAACCCTGCCGGCGCGGCCCCGGGGGTGCCGGGGGTGCCCGCCACGGCCGCAGCCCTGGCGGACAGCGACGCCCTGCGGGTCAGGGCACGCAGCCGAGCGAACAGTTCCTCCAGCGCGAACGGCTTGACGAGATAGTCGTCGGCCCCGACGTCCAGCCCGTTCACCCGGTCGGCAAGACCATCACGGGCAGTAAGCATCAGGACGGGAAGATCGTCACCACGCCCACGCAGCCTGCGACAGGCCTCCAAGCCGTCCACCCGTGGCATCATCACGTCGAGGACCACGATGTCCGGCCGGTCACGGGCAACCACGTCCAATGCCTCGGCCCCGTCCCGGGCGGAACTGACCTCGTAACCTTCAAACCGCAGCGAACGCTCCAGGGACTCCCGGACCGCCGGCTCGTCGTCAACCACCAGTACTCGCACGCCACCCAGTCTGCCCGGTGGGTCACAGTGCGCGAGCCGTCCGGAGCAACTCTCAGCATCGTCTAGCGGGATCCTTATACCCGGTTCAGCTCCGCGACCGAAATGATCAACGGGAGCCGGACGCCGGGCCGGACGACCGACCGACGGGAGACGCCGCGGGCGGGTCGAGCTCGGCGGTGGGACGGCTCTCGGTCCCGTGTCCGAAACCCCGGGTGTCCTCGCCGTCCTCCTCGTCGTCCTGCCCTGCCTGGGCGTCCTCCTCATCATTGTCGATCATGACGACCTCGCTGCGCTGGACGCTGCCGAGTTCGATGCCCTCGGCGTTCAGCGCAGCCCGGATGCGCTCGCGCAGGGCCCGCGCGACGTCCCACTGTTTGAGCGGTTGGGTCTTGGCGACGACGCGCAGTGCATAGCCGTCCGCGGTCATCGATTCCATCCCCCACACCTCGGGTTCGGCGATGATGGCGGTGGCGAAATCCGGTTCCGCCCAGAGATCGTCCGCGGTGCGTTTGAGGATCCCCTTGGCCCTGACCACGTCGGTGTCATAGTCCAACGGCACGTCGAGCACTGTCCGTGCCCACTGCTGGCCCTTGTTCCCCACCCGCGCGATCTCGCCGTTACGGACGTACCAGACGGTGCCCTCGACATCCCGCAGCCGGGTGACCCGCAGGCTGACCGCCTCGACGTTTCCACTGACCGGTCCGACGTCGATGACGTCGCCCACACCGTACTGGTCCTCCAGCAACATGAACATGCCGGACAGGAAGTCCCGGACAAGATTCTGCGCGCCGAAACCGACGGCGACACCGACCACCCCGGCGCTCGCGACGATCGGCGCGAGGTTGATGTCCAGCTCGCCGAGGACCGTCACAAAGGCGATCCCGAAAACAATGATGGACGTGATGCTGCGCAGCAACGAACCGACGGTCTCGGCACGCTGCCGCCGTCGTTCCAGCAACACGGTGGGATCACCGAAGGCGCCGAGAAGCACCGCCCGGCCGGATCGGAACAGCCCGTTCGACCCGCTGCCGGCGGCGGCCCGCCCGGTCGTCCGGGTGATGAACCGGTGCAGCAGTGACCGGATGACGAACGCGATCAGCAGGATCAGCAGGATCCTCAGGGGCGTACCGAGGAACACGTCGGCGCCGCCGGCAAGATAGTTACTATGGGTAACATCAAAGACCGTTTGACACAACACCCCGGGCTTTGCTCCGCACGCGTTCTGCAGCGCGCCGAAGATCTGGTCGAGGCTGGGTGTGATCGGGTTTTCCGACGGACTCGGCGACGGGGCGGGCGTGGGTGTCCCGGGCAGCGCCACGGACGCGGCTGCCGTGAGCGTGTTCGACGCCCCGGCCGCCGAGGCCAGTAACGCCGCGAACGGCTGGGCAAGCAGGGACACAGAATCTGCCACGGCCTCCAGTCAGCTCCTCACACATATTCGATCTTGCTGGACCATGCTCTTCAGGATCTCCGGGCCGCCGGGCAGACACCCGAGGACCTTCGACGGCGCCCAGTCTCGCCCATGCCGGTCGGCTCCAGAGCAAGGGGTCGACGTCTCGCAATAACACACAGACAGCAACCCGACACGCAAAGCGTGTCGAAAGCAGGCGAAAGCATGTAGTGTGTCAACGATTACCCGACCACAATCACAAACCCGCTCGCATTCGAGGCTCGAAGGCGGTTGACTGTCTCAGTGTCACCGGTGGCTAGCTTGTGATGGCCGCCACCAGGTACGGCGAGGAGGTCGGCGCGTGACAGAAGCGCTGGTTCTCAATGCCACGTATGAACCGTTATGCGTGGTCTCACAGAGGCGTGCGCTGGTGCTCGTGCTCACCGAGAAGGCAGTCATGGTCGAGGCCGGAGGCCGCGTTCTCCACTCGGCGACGTATGCGGTAGAGGTACCCGTGGTGGTACGGCTTGCCCGATTTGTTCGGGTACCGTACCGCTCGCAGGTGCCGCTCACCCGCAAGGGGGTGCTGGCCCGCGACCACCATCGCTGCGTGTACTGCGGCGCTCCGGCGACCTCGCTGGATCACGTCATCCCCCGCTCCCGCGGGGGCGCGCATGTATGGGAGAACGTGGTGGCGGCCTGCGGCCGCTGCAATCATCTCAAAGCCGACCGAGCGGTCGCCGATCTTGGCTGGCGGCTTCGCACGGCTCCCAGAGCGCCGAGCGGAGCCGCTTGGCGCATTCTGGGGAGCCGCCGGATGGACCCACGCTGGTCGCGCTACCTCAGCTCCGAGAGCGACGAGGCCGCATCCGCCTGACCCCGCGGACGGGCACCTGCACGTCGTGCCCGAGGGCGCCTGACGACGACATCGCACCCGTTTCCGACCACGGCGACATCCTCACCTTTATCACGTTCGATTTTCGATGTCACCGGTATGTGTGAAATCAAAAAGACGACATATGAATACAGTGCCGGGAACGGTACATCGAGTGCGCCGGTTCTGGTGATGAGTACCTGCTCCCGGTCGACGAGGCGGAATGCCGCGGAGCAGGCGTGATCCTGACCGGCCCGGAGATCAGGTCGGCCGCTCCCGGTCCTGGTTCCCGTCCGGCGGGATCATCAGGTCGAACCACACCCGTTTCCCGTCCGGGATCGTTTCCACGCCCCAGCCGTGCGCAAGCGCGTCCACCAGCAGTAGACCCCAACCGGACTCCTTGTCCTCCCTGCTTGGCTGTCGACGGGGCATGGTGCCGCCTTCACGGTCGTCGACGCTGATCCGCAGTCGGCCGCCTTCCCGGTGCACGCACAGGACGAGATCGCTACGGGCATGCCGCACGGCATTGGTCACCACCTCGCTGACGAGAAGCAGGACATCATCGGCGATGGAGTCCAGATGCTCGGCCGACAACATGCCTTCGAGGGCGCAGCGGGCCCGTACGGCCGACTTCGCTTCGCCGGGCAGCGCCAGCTCGACCAGCGCCGGCCGGGACGGGTGGGTGGTCATCACCAGCAGGGCCGTGTCGTCGTCCGTCTGCACGGTCAACCCGGATGCGGACAGGCAGCGTTGCAGCAGCGCGCGGGCCGAGCCGCCCGAGCCGGCCGAGGACACCCTTTCCCCTTCCGGTATCGCCCTTGGCGTCCCCGGGTTGTCCGGGGTCCTGCTCAGGCCACGGCGCAGCCGGTCCATGCCGTCTTCGAGCGGATGCCGACGGGACTCGACGAGACCGTCGGTGTAAAGGACGATCCCGGAACCCGGCGGCAGTTCCAGCGACGTCTCCGAGAACTCCCCGACGTCGCCGACACCGAGCGGCAGGCCCGGGTCGAGCACCAGGTAGTCGGGTTCCTCATCCGGCATTACCAGCAGCGGCGGCAGATGGCCGGCGTTGGACACCGTCGCCCGACAGCTCGCCGGGTCGTAGACGATATACATGCAGGTCGCCAGGTGCAGACCGGGTAGCGAGCCGACGACCCGGTCGAGCCGGGCCAGCAGTTCGGCGGGACCCCAGTCCTCCAACGCGTACGCGCGCAGCGCCGCCCGCAGCTGCCCCATCACCGCGGCGGCCTGCAGACCGCGTCCCATGACGTCCCCGATCGCGATCCCCACCCGGTCGTCGGGCAGGAGAATCACGTCGTAGAGGTCCCCGCCGACCTCGGTCCCGGCCGTTCCCGGACGGTAGTCCATCGCAACCTCGACCCCGCCGAGCGCGGGCGGGTTCTCCGGCAGGAGCGACCGTTGCAGGGTGAGCGCGGACTCCTGTTCGACGCTGTAGAGCTGCGCGTTCTCAAGGGCTGCCGCACCCCTGCGGACGAGGTGTTCGGCGAGGCTGATGTCAACGGATGTATACCTACCCGAGCCGCGGACGAGCGTGACAGCACCGAGTATCCGGCCCCGCCCCGGCATCGGCACGATGATCGTCGGACCTTCCAGGAGCTGGTGGTACGGGCCTGCGGCCGTGTCCCGCATGGACATCCGCCCCACGAGCTCATCGGTGAAGTACGGCAGATACCAGGTCTGGCCGGTCCGCAGGACCAGTCCGGCACCGAAGTCGTTGTCCAGCTTCGGCGGGTGGGTTGCGACGAGGTCACGCAGGTACTCGGCAACCCGACCATCGCGGTGCACGATCGCGCCGAGGCGCACGTCGTCCCCGTCCCGAAGGAAGACGATGGCGCCGTCCCCGAGCCGCGGTACCGCCAGCGACGCGATCATGTCGACAATCCGTTGCGGGACGAGGGAGCCCGACAGCACCAGACCCGCCTCCGAGAGGAACCCCAGATGTTCGAGGGCGACCCGCTCCGCGACGCGCTCCCGTGGACCACCCACAATCTGGCGCAGCGCCCACGCCCCCCGGCCGAGTTCCGCCAGCACGGATCCGAGCCGGCTGGACACGATCTCGGTGAGGGTCGTCTCCCCGTCTGCGTCACCCCCGATGACATGGTCGAGGCAGGCGGCTCCCCCATCCAGGACCCGTTGGACAATCCCTAACCGGCTACGTGCACCTCTCGAAGTCGACCGATAGCGTGCCGTCACCGCCTCCACGCGACGAAGTCTAGTTCGGATAACGGATATCGCGCTTGGCGACGAGCTTGCGACCTGCCTCAGCTTCGCCGATCGCCCGGAAGGTTCGATGCCGGCGACCGGACGGCGGCGGGCGAGCCAGGCTTGGATGGGTGTCATGCATCGCTGGTGGCTTGACGCCGTGCTGTACGAGGTTTACATCCGCAGCTTCGCCGACTCCGGCCACGACGGGGTGGGGGATCTCACCGGCGTCTCCTCCCGCCTTCCCCACCTGCACGAACTTGGCGTGGACGGAATCTGGATCACTCCGTTCTACCGCTCCCCCATGGCCGACCACGGCTACGACGTCGCCGACCACCGTGACGTCGACCCGTTGTTCGGCGATCTGGCCGCCTTCGACGCCCTGCTCACCGAGGCCCACCGGTACGGGCTGAAGGTGCTCGTCGATCTCGTGCCGAACCACTCCAGCAACGCGCATCCCGCCTTTCGCGCCGCGCTGGCCGCCGGCCCCGGCTCCCCCGAGCGGGATCTGTACATCTTCCGGGACGGACATGGTGAAAACGGACAGCTACCACCCAACAACTGGGTGTCGGTATTCGGTGGACCAGCCTGGACCCGGGTGGCTGACGGCCAGTGGTACCTGCACCTGTTCGCACCGGAACAGCCCGACTGGGACTGGCGGCACCCCGAGGTACGAGCCGACCACGAGGCCACCGTCCGTTTCTGGCTCGACCATGGCGTCGACGGCTTCCGTATCGACGTCACCCACGGCCTGGTCAAGAACTCCGTCCTGCCGGACAACCCGCAACCGCCGGCCGGGGATATCGCGTTCTTCCGCGAGCGGGCCGAACCCCACAGCTGGGACCAGGACGGGGTCCACGAGATCTACCAACGCTGGCGGACGATCGTCGAGGAGTACTCCCGGCACGACGGCCGGGCCAGGGTGCTGGTCGGCGAGACCTGGGTGGCCGACCCACACCGGCTGGCCCGTTACGTCCGTCCGGACGAACTTCACCTGACATTCGCGTTCGCGCTGCTGACCGCCCCGTGGTCGGCCGCGGCCTGGCGCACGGCTATCACCGACGACCTCGCCGCGACCGCGGAGGTGGGCGCTCCCGCCACCTGGGTGCTGGCCAACCACGACGTGGTCCGGCCGGCGAGCCGCTACGGCGACGGTGCGACCGGCCTGCGTCGGGCCCGCGCCGCGCTGCTGACCCTGCTCGCCCTGCCCGGACCGGTGTTTCTCTACCAGGGCGACGAACTCGGCCTCCCGCAGGTGGACGTCCCACCCGACGCCCGCCAGGACCCCGTCTGGGAACGGTCCGGCCGGCAGTCCCCCGGCCGGGATGGCGCTCGGGTACCGCTGCCCTGGTCAGGCCTTCGGTCGCCGTATGGATTCAGCGCGGACGCGGCGACACCCTGGCTGCCGCAGCCGGAGGGCTTCGCCGACCTGACCGTTGACGCCCAGGCGTCCGACCCGATGTCGACGCTGGTGCTGGTGCGCAGCGCCCTGGCCCTGCGGCGGGCGCTGCCCGCGCTCGGCGGCGGTCCGCTGCGCTGGCGGGACGACGCCGCGCCCGGGTGCCTCGCCTTCGACCGCCCCGCCGTCGGCCGCCTGCCCGACATGCCTGACGCACCCGATCTGACCTGTGTGATGTCGACCACCGACACCGACGTGACGCTCGCGATACCCGGCCGCCTGGTGCTGGCCAGCAACCCGGTCGGCTACGACGGGATCACCCTCACGCTCCCGCCGGACACCACGGTGTGGTTGGCGCCGAGATGATCCGAACGGATGCCGTTCGCCGCATCACTCCGATTGCCCGCGATCCGTCGAGCACAATAGTCGGTGTGACTCAGCGACCGTCCATGGCCCGTCCGACGGACACCTTCTACGACGCGGTCGGCGGTGAGGAGACATTCCGCCGGCTGGTGGCCCACTTCTACGCAGGCATCGCCGAGGACCCGCTGCTGCGTCCGCTCTACCCGGAGGGGGACCTGTCGGGCGCCGAGGAACGGCTGCGGATGTTCCTCGTCCAGTACTGGGGTGGGCCGTCGGCCTACAGCGACCAGCGCGGGCACCCACGGCTGCGACTGCGGCACGCGCCGTTCGCGATCGGCCCCGCCCAGCGGGACGCCTGGCTGGTCCGCATGCGTGCCGCCGTCGATGGGCTAAACCTGCCCCCGGAGCACTTCGAGCCGTTGTGGGACTACCTGACGATGGCAGCCAACTCACTGGTCAACCGACCGGAGTGAGCGTTCGGGCGCGCGAAATCCCGAGACGAAGGGAACGACCTCGATCGCCAGGTAGCCTGCCTGCACCAGCGGGTCCGCCTCGGCCGCCGCACGGGCCTCGTCGAGCGAACCGGTCCGGAACAGCAACGCCGCCCGCAACGCCGTGTCGGGTTCGTCCGACCCGCCGTAGAGCACCAGCGATCCGCCGGCGCGCAGCGACTCCAGGTACTGGAGGTGCTCGACCTGCCGACGGTCGTAGTCGGCGTCCTCCCCACGCGCGGGATGCGGTCGTCCCTGCCTGAGAACGACCAGCTCGTAGCGGTTCAGATCGGCCATGGATCACTCACCTTCACGTGACGGGCGGGTTGAGCGAAAAGTACCCGCCCGCCGCAGGCGTACCGCGGTCATCTTGTACTCGGGGCAGCCGGTGACGGTGTCAGTGACCGACGAGGTCAGCAGGTTGGTCCAGGTGAGTTACTAATCCCGGGTGAGTTTGCGGTAGGTCACCCGGTGGGGACGGGCTGCCTCGACACCCAGCCTTTCGATCTTGTTAGCCTCGTAGTCGGCGAAGTTCCCCTCGAACCAGAACCAGCGAGCCGGGTCGGAATCCGTGCCCTCCCAGGCGAGCGTGTGGGTGGTGACGCGGTCGAGGAACCACCGGTCGTGCGAGATCACCACCGCGCAGCCCGGGAACTCTGCGAGCGCGTCCTCCAGGGACCGCAGTGTCTCGACGTCCAGGTCGTTGGTGGGTTCGTCCAGCAACAGCAGGTTGCCGCCCCGCTTGAGGGTGAGCGCGAGGTTCAGCCGGTTACGTTCGCCACCGGACAGGACACCGACCGGCTTCTGCTGGTCCGGCCCCTTGAAACCGAAGGACGACACGTAGGCACGGCTCGGTAGGTCGACCTTGCCCACGATGATGTGGTCAAGTCCGTCGGAGACGACCTCCCAGACGTTCTTCTTCGGGTCGAGGCCGGCACGGCTCTGGTCCACATAGGCGATGTCGACCGTCTCTCCGATGACCAGCTCACCGGCGTCGGGCTCGGCCAGGCCGGTCAGCATGGTGAACAGGGTGGTCTTCCCGACACCGTTCGGACCGATGACACCGACGATCCCACCCCGGGGCAGCGAGAACGACAGGTCGTCGATGAGAAGCCGGTCGCCGAAGCCCTTGCGCAGCTTCTTCGCCTCGATGACGACGCTCCCCAGCCGTGGGCCCGGCGGGATCTGGATCTCCTCGAAGTCACGGGGACGCGTCTTGTCGGCCTCGGCGGCGAGCTCCTCGTACCGGGCGAGGCGTGCCTTGCTCTTGGCCTGGCGGGCCTTCGGGTTCGACCGTACCCATTCCAGCTCCTGGGCGAGGACGCGCTTGCGCTTGGCGTCCTTACCGCCCTCGACCTTGAGCCGGGCGGCCTTCGTCTCCAGATAGGTGGTGTAGTTGCCCTCGTACGGGTAGGCATGGCCGCGGTCGAGCTCGAGGATCCAGCCTGCGACGTTGTCGAGGAAGTACCGGTCGTGGGTGACAGCGAGCACCGCTCCGGCATACCGGGCCAGATGCTGCTCCAGCCAGGCAACGCTCTCGGCGTCGAGGTGGTTGGTGGGCTCGTCCAACAGCAGGAGGTCAGGTGCCTGCAACAGCAGTTTGCACAACGCGACACGGCGGCGCTCACCGCCGGAGAGCTGGCTCACCTCGGCGTCGCCGGCCGGCAGCCGCAACGCGTCCATCGCCTGGTCGAGCTGGCTGTCGAGTTCCCAGGCGTTCGCTGCCTCGATCTTGTCGATGAGAGCCGCCTGCTCCGCGAGAAGCGTGTCGAAATCCGCGTCGGGCGCGGCCATCTTCTCGTTGATCTCCTCATAGCGGGCGAGGACCTCGCGGATCTCCCGGGCACCATCCTCCACGTTGCCCCGGACGTCCTTCGTCTCGTCCAGCGTCGGCTCCTGCGCGAGCATGCCCACGGTGAAACCGGGACTCAAGGTCGCGTCGCCGTTGCTGGGCTGGTCAAGACCTGCCATGAGTTTGAGCAGCGACGACTTGCCCGCGCCGTTCGGACCGACGACACCGATCTTCGCGCCGGGCAGGAACGACAGGGTGACATCGTCGAGAACGACCTTGTCACCGTGGGCTTTGCGCACTTTGCGCATCTGAAAGACGTACTGCGCCATGCGGTCAACCTTACGAGTCGGACGGCCCGGCGAGTCGGGGGGTCCCCGACGCGTCCCGTCAGTCCACGTGTAGCCGGATGGTCGGGGTGGTCCCGGATCCCACCATTCCCACCTGGCTGTCCGGTGCCAGGACGCTGACCGTCGCATGCTCGGAGCCCCCGGAATCGACCTGGACGGGCAGGACCTGCCAGTCCAGGAACCGCTCACGGCCACCGGATGACGGCGTGTAGAACAACCTGAGCGTCACGGAATGGTCCTCGGTCGCGCGAACCGTGCCGACCTTCACCCGAGGGCCGGAGCTCGTCGCGACCGCCCCTTCCGGGCCGATGGTGAGCCTTGCGGACAGCGGCCGGCCCGGGTCGACGAGGAAGGACGTCACATGTCCGTCGCCGGTCACCTCGAGGCGGGCCCCGCGGGCATCGTCGGGGACCGCTGCGCTGACGTCGACCCCGACGCTTGCACCGGCGACGACCCGCAGGCGTTCCAGCCGGGCCGCGGACGGCGATTCGAGCAGCCGGTTGTAACCGTTGGCCAGCCGCAGCAGGTACGCCGACCGATCCGGATGATCAGCAATCACGGAGAAGTCGACGTCCCCGGTCGACACCGCGTACAACACGCGATCGTCCAGTCCCGGTGAGTTGGACACCACCGAGGTGGGATGCATGAGGAAGGCGGGCTCGGCCGACACCATGACCAGCACACGACCGGGCTGTGCGGTGACCATGTTCGTCAGATCGCGGTCGTGTCGGGTGAAGGACATGTCGGCCTGGACCGCGTAGATGAGGACGAACGCGCTGAGCCCAAGACCCACGATCCCGGCGAAGCCGGCCGAACGCGACCGCGCCTGGGCAAGGTCGACCAGTCCGCGTGCGCCGAACAGGACGAGCGGTAGCAGCATCGGCATGACGTAGAACGGGCCGACATAACGGATGCCGCCCCACAGTTCGGCCGCGTTCCAGGCACCCCAGAAGGCGATATACCCGACGATCAGCAGCACCGCGCCGATCCCGACGGCGAGCGCCTGCGCGGACAGCCTGCGGCGAACGACGGCCGCAATGGACAGAGCCGTGAGGAGCACGCCGCCACACGCCCAACCACCGAGCAGCCACAGGTGGTCACCAATCGCGGTAAGCCCTTCCGCCAGGCTGAAATGGTGCGCGATGTCAGTGGGAAAGAGCCGCCGAACCCCGAAACCCAGCCTGTCGTCGGGTTCGAGCAAGGCGAACGGCAGCTGGAACGGGTCACCCGTCGCCGCCGCGTCATAGCTGAGCAGCAGGGCCACTGGGACGACCAGCCCCGTACCGAGCCAGCGTAGGACCCACCACCGCCGTTCACACGCACCTCGCCACACCGCCCACACCGCGAGCGGGCCAAGCACCAGCACCGTGTCGTACGGACGCACCGCCACCACGAGCCCCAGCGCCAACCCTGCTCCTACGAGCGGCATCCCACGATCGGTACGCAGGCCGCGCAGCAGCCCGAGGACCACGCATTCGAACAGGACGAGAACCGGCAAATAGGGCAGGAGCATGGCGCTTTGCAGGATGACCAGCGGTGACAGCGCCAGAAGCCAGGCTGCGACAGCGGCGACACGCCGGTCACCGAACAGTTCGATCCCGACGTGGTAGGTCGCGCCCACCGCAGCAGCCGCGACGACCGCGAGTGCCGCGGATATCCCCCCGGTGAGCACGAGGCTCAGGGCAAGGAGCCCTGCGATCACCGGGGTGTACTTCAGCACGTAGTGGTGGTCGACCACCGCAGCCAGCCACGGCGCGTAGGACCCGGCCGGCGGTGGCGCCGGCGGAAACAGGTGACCTCCCGCCAGTGTCTGCGCCTGCAGTCGGTATAGCGCCTCGTCATTGTTGATCGACAGGAAGGGAAACAGATGTTGATTGATCAGGACGGCCGCGGTCGCACTGAGCATGGCCGCGACCACGACCGTCCGGCCGGGCCGGGAGATCGCGGCCAGCCGTGATCGCAGAACTGCCGGTGGACGGGTCCACGATGGCCGCCCGCCCTCATCTGCCCCAGGGGTTCCCACACGCCTGTGCAACACCTGGGTGGACGTCGGTGCGTCAACACCTCGTGGGCTGCTCACGGCCCGACGCTACCCACCGACCCGGGCGGGATCGGAGAGAGGCCCGTAGCAAGCCCGGGCCGGCCTCGGCGAATGGGAGAACAGGTCCCTGACCGGACGTCGACCGGGCTTGTGACGTCACGCCGACCTTCACACCGTCGCAGGCCGCTGGGCCGGGATGGTGTGGCGTCCGGTGTCGAACCCGGCGTCCGGGGCCACGCCATCAGCTGTCGACCGGCTGAGTGGATTGTCCGCGCCTGCATCGGTGAGGCCCCCGTCGTGGTACTCGGCACCGCCTTCGAAGCGGGTCTGGCCATTGTGCATGGCGGGACTGTCGTGGTCGGGGACGGACTCGGAACCGCCGGCCGGGCCGTCGCCCTCCGTCTGGGAGCGGACAACCCGCCGGACCTCGGCGGACTGACGGGTAAGATCGACTCCGATCGCGTCGGCGTCCACCTCGTAGACAACCCGACGACTGCCGTCCTGCGTCTCGAACGACCGCTGACGCAACCGCCCGATCACGAGGGTCCTGTCGCCCTTGTGCAACGATGCGCCCACGTTCTCGGCAAGCTGCCGCCAGCAGGTGACCGTCACGAAGACGGTGTTGCTGTCCACCCAGCGGTTCTGCGTGCGGTCGAACCGGCGCGACGTGCAGGCCAGGCGCAGCGAGCAGACGAAGTTCCCGTTCTGGGTGCATCGCAGCTCAGGGTCGTCGACGAGGTTTCCGAGCAGCGTGAGCGATGCTTCGATCATGGTTCCTCCCGGATCATGGGGTAACCGGCCTGGTTTCGTGACGGACGGTCGTCCTGGCAGAACCGCCGTATCGTCCCGGGTCACACTCTGGACGTCCGTCGCGGACTCGACACCTCTATGCGACCGGCTGTGGACAGCCGCCCGTTGTCCACAGCTACCGAGGCCAACAGATGCACGTTCCATCCGAAGATGTCATCCTCAGACTTTTGAATCGGTATACCGTCTATCTCCGGATTGATCGGGTGGAACAGACCCGGCGCAGCCGTCTCGGCCCTGACCGACGCTCCAGGAGCTTGCCGTTGACATAGCACGCACAGTGACCGACCATGCCCACGTGACCAGCGGTACGGACCGTGCTTCACGCTCGCGCCGAGCAGCAAGCACAATAGACGGCAAGCGCCCGTAGCTCAGCGGATAGAGCAAGTGCCTTCTAAGCACTTGGTCGCAGGTTCGATCCCTGCCGGGCGCACCCAGGGATCAAGCCCACATGCTGCGCCTTTCGATCCCCTCGTCATGTCTGCCGAGGGGGCCGAGCCACCCCGGAACCCCCCACGTATAGCAACGGGTGCAGCAACGGTTGTCAGGGTCGGGGCTCGGTCAGGTGGCTGTCGAGCTTGCCCAGCGCACGCCGCTTCTCCCCCATCGACGCATGCGCGTAGATCGTCATCGTGACCTCGATCGCCGAGTGGCCCACGATGTCCCGGACGATGTGCGGCGGCACACCAAGATCCAGCAGTAGCTGGACGCAGGTATGGCGCAATCCGTGGAACACCACGCCGTCGAGACCGGCCGCGCACCGTAGCGGCATCCAGAACCGCCGCAGGTTGTCGGGTTCGATCGGTGTCCCGATCTTCGTCGTGAACACGTGGTCCGTCGTGACCTATCGTTCGCCGACCGCTGCCGTCAGTAGTGGTAGCGAACCTGAATGACGACCAGGTCGTCCCCACGCACCTGGTAGACCAGACGGTGCTCGTCGGTGATTCGCCGTGACCAGTATCCCGACAGGTTCTGGGACAACGGTTCTGGCTTGCCGATCCCGACGGCCAGGTCGCGTGCCGATTCCTCGATCAGACGGTTGATCCGGCGGAGCATCGTCCGGTCGTCGACCCACGACGTGTAGTCAGCCCAGGCACGCGAGGTGAACACGATCCTCATCAGGTCAGTAGTTCGTGTTCCTCGGCTTCGCCGACGTCAGCTTCGGCGATGCTGGCCGCCAGGTGCGCGGCGTTGGCAGGCGACCGCTGCAGATAGGCAGTCTCCTGCATGGACCGGAACTGAGCCTCGGACACCAGGTAAGCCGAACCGTGCTTGGACAGGATCTCAACCGGTTCCTGGTCGGCGTTGACCTGCTCGATCAGCGGGAACAGGCGCTTGCGCGCCTCGCTGGCGGTGACAGCCATGACAACCTCCAAAGTGGTACAGGATATCGTACCACTTAGACCGGCGCCTCCCGCTTGAATGATCATAGCCTGCACCCCCGGGTAAGCGCGCTCAGCGCCCCCCGGTCGCGCAGCACGGCGGAGACCGCGCCGACCGGCAACCCGCACACCGGGCAAGCCGGAACCGCACATCATCTGGCTGTGCCGGTTCTCCTCTACGAAGCCATCTGGTTGTGCCACATGCCGTGCCGGTCGTGGATGCCGATGTACCAACCGAACTCGGGATCAGCCCAGATGGCCGTGGAGGCATCGAGATCATCTTTGGGTGCGTAGTCGGAAACCCAACCCCCGGTAGGTGCCGACGTCCCTCGTCGGCAGGGGTGTTGAGATCGGACCGGACCGTGCACCAACCCACCTGACGAGACCCACCCGACGGCTCGCGACCCTCGACGGGTTGTATGCCAGCGTCGGCATCGACACCAGAGGACGTGCCCACAGCAATGGTCCGGCGCGGTTACGCCGACCGTCCCAGTGGACGCACCCGGTGGACGCACCCGGTTGCCGTAAGGTTTCGACGCTCATGGAGCATCGACCCGTGATCCGGCTGTGTGTTAGAGCTCAGGTACCTTCCCGGAACGGGAGCATCCGTCCTGTCTCGCCGAGACGTTCGTCCTTTCCTTCTCCAGGCATTAGGTGCGGCTTCGCGGCCCATGTCGACGAACGGGCCCCGACAACCGTACGGCCCGCGTTTCGGCAGGGTTAGAACCCTATGACGGGAAAGCACCCGATACTCCGGACGACAGAAACAGGTACCAGGTTCATGGCTGCCGCGAAGCCGGTCCGCGCGGCATCCCCGGAGGATTCCTCCGACATCCTCCGGACAGACCGCGGATGTCCCTGAGTAGCGACAGCACAGTCGATCAACACCCCGACCTGCGACTTCGGGGATCCGTTGACAGCTGCCGCGGTCAACAGTCCCCGATCGTCCACGCGACCGCGAGGAGGATCGACCGACGTTTCGGCCTCCGTCGGCGGACAGTCGGCGGACAGTCGGCGGACGCGGGTATTTCGACCCATGGGCCTTCTACCCACAATGCCCGGGGCGGGGTTTTTGCCGACGGCTTCAGAACACGGCCAGCGACCGACAACCGGCGCCCTCATCGATAGAATCGACTGGGCAGCTACAACGAATGCGAGGTGTGATGTGGCAAGCGAAAAGCGTCGGCTTCCCATGAACGCCGAGGGACCGTTCTTCGTCGACTCGGAGTGTACTGACTGCGAAAACTGCCGGGGCGTTGCCCCGGACTTCTTCAAGCACGACGAAGAGAACGAGGTCCATTACATCTGCCGGCAGCCGTCGAACGAGGAAGAGGAGGAGATGCTGCTGCAGGCCCTCGAGTTCTGTCCCGCGGAGGCGATCGGGCGAGTGGCGGCATAGCCGATCCGACAGGCCCCTGAACGGCAGGGGCGCAGGTGGGCGCAAGGCGCGTCCCGCGCCCTGCCCCCACGATCAGGTCCCCGGGTGTCCCGCCCCGAACGGGAAAGCCGGACCGGCGTACGCGCCCATACCGGGTACAGGCGTACGCCGGTTGGGCTCAGCCCCATCTGGTCACGGCCAGTAAGCCAACCGGCACAAACAATCCGTAGAACGTTATTCACCATAGCGTAACCATGCATGCGAACGCACACGACAGTCTGGTTACGATTACCCAAAAACGACATGATCGCCTAAAGAAACCCCGTAACATCAGGCCCCTCAGCTTCACGAGGAGGGGTGTTGCCGAGTACTCCACAGCAGTTGCCCACGTTCAAGCCCCCCCTTGCCTCGACAGGACCATTCGACCGGCTGCTAAGCAGGCCGCTGGGCCCCTTGGCCGAGCTCGCGCGGCTGCGGTACACGCATCCCATGGTCGACTCGATTGTCGACGAGATCGACGGACGACGGATTCGTATCGGCGATCACTGGTTGTCCGACTTCGCGTCCTGCAACTACCTCGGATTCGATCTGAATCCAGAGATCATCGCAGCGGTTCCGGAGTACCTCGCCAGATGGGGCACCCATCCCAGCTGGTCACGGCTGATCGCCTCTCCACGGTTATTCACAGAAATCGAGGATGAACTCACCGACCTCCTCGGCGCCGAGGACAGCCTGGTGATTCCTACGATCACACACATCCACCTGTCAATTATTCCGGCACTGGCTGGGAAGGGAGCAATCTTCGTCGACCGGCAGGCGCACCGCACGATCCAAGAAGGCTGTCTCATGGCCCGGGCGCAGGGTGCGACCGTGCAACGTTTCGACGACAGCAACCCGGCCCAGCTGGAGGAGCTGCTACGCGCCTGTCCCACCCACCCTCGGCTGGTGTGTATCGACGGGGTGAACAGCATGACCGGCAACACGCCGCCCCTGGCGGAGCTCGCGAGCGTCTGCCGTACCAACGACGCGATCCTCTACGTCGACGATGCGCACGGCTTCGGCGTCATCGGTGAGCGGGATGTGTGCGAACCGAACCCATACGGGATGCGCGGCAACAGCCTCGTCCGCCATATCGGGGAGAACTACGACGGGATCATCCTGGTCGGGGGTTTCTCCAAGGCGTACTCGTCACTGCTGGCCTTTGTCGCCTGCCCGACCGAGGTGAAGAACTATCTCAAGATCACCGCATCGCCCTACACCTTCTCCGGACCGTCCCCGGTGGCCTCGCTCGCCACCGTGCAGGCCGGCCTGCGACTCAACGCCAAACAGGGCGACGCCATCCGAACCGGCCTTCATCATAAGACCGCCCGCATTCTGGACGAAATGGTACGGATCGGGCTGCGTACACTGAACCGGTCAGGTCTACCGATCATCGAAGTACCGATCGGTAGACCTGAGGACGTCGACGCCCTGGGAAAACACCTGTTCAAACGCGGGATCTACGTCACCCTGGCGCCGTACCCGGTGGTGCCTCGCGGCAACGTGGGGTTCCGCGTCCAGGTCACCGCGGCCAACACCGACGAGGAGATCACCCACCTGATCTCCGTGCTCGACGAGGTTGCCGGCATGTTCCCGCCGGCCGCCGAACACGAATAGCACGAACAGCACGAACAGCACAGGCCCCGGGACGACATCGGGTTCCCTTCGGACCTCCTCAGGACGTTCCTGCCTCCGACTGCACCAACCGGGATACGGGCAGGCGGTCGCAGACGAGCCGCAACTCGGCGTCGCGAGCCTCGCGCAGGATCGTCAGGAAACTCCGCCGGGGTATCTCGACCGCACCCATGGACCTCGTATGCGCGGTGACGATCTGCACGTCGATGAGCCGACCGCCGGCCTGTCCGAAGCGCGCGTCACAGTCGACCATGGCGACCTTGGATGCGTCGGTGTGCGTGTGGAACATGGATTCGGCCATGCACACACCGCCGACGAACACGCCGAACAGCCCACCGACAAGCTCATCGCCGTCCCACACCTCGATGCTGTGGGCCCAGCCCAGCAGATGCAGCTCGACGTAGGCATCCACGAGCCCTGGTGTGATCCAGGCATACTCGTCGTCGCGGTGACAGCCTCGGACGACCTCGGAGAAGGCCTGGTCCACCGTGGTGGTCCAGCCGCACGTGCGCAGTCGTTTGCGCAGCGAGCGTGACATGTGGACCGCACCGACCGGCAGCACACCGCGAGGGTCCGGGCACCACCAGGGCAGGTCGAGTGTTGCCGGACGGTCCGGGGAAAGGTTGGGGATGCGTCCATCGGCAACCGCCGCGCCGAAACGTCGGCTCATGTCCCGGGCTACGACCGGATCTCCGGCCGGCCAGGGGAAGATCCCCCGCCGGTAGGCACCGACGAGTGTTGCCGGGATGAGGTCCCCCCCAACCGCGACAGGCGACACCTCAACGACAGGCGACACCTCAACAACAGGCGACACGGTCGGATCGTCGGGATCGGTTTCCGGCAGGCTGTCCCATGACGACGGGCCTGCCTGCTCGGGTAGCCGGGTCAGGGCCACGTACGGCTCGCGGACGCGGGTTTGATCCGTTCCAGCCCCGCCGTCACCATCCGGTCCTCCGCCGGTACCGACCCGGCCGAGCAACGTTGGTTCCAACGGTGCCACAGCAAGGGAGTCAGTTCCTCCGCGGGCTGTGGGGAACCCAGGTAGTAACCCTGCGCAAAATCGCAGCCGTAGTCGGTCAGCCGACGCATCGCAGTCTCGCTCTCGACTCCCTCGACCACGATCCGCAGGCCGAGAGAATGCGCGAGCCCGATGGTGGACTGCACGATCGCCGCCGCCCCCGGGTCGGAGTCGAGGTGCATGACGAAGGACTTGTCCAACTTCAGTATGTCGACCGGCAGCTCCCGTAGGTAGGCCAGGGACGAGTAGCCGGTGCCGTAGTCATCGACGGCGATGCGTATGCCCATGTCCCGCAGGCTGTCGAGCACGGCGGCGGTCCGGATCCGGTCGAGCATCAGGGTCGTCTCGGTAATCTCCAGTTCGAGGGCCCGCGCCGGCACCCCGTTGGCCGCGAGCAGGTCGGCGACCTTGGCCGGAAGCCCCTTGTCGAGAAGGTTGGACGCGGAGAGGTTGACCGCGACACCGATCTCCAGGCCGACGTTCCACCACCGGCGGCACTGCCCCAGAGCAAGCTCGAGCACCTCCAGCGTCAGCGTGCGCATCAAACCGGTGTGCTCGGCCAGAGGCAGAAACACGTCGGGCTGGAGCAGACCCCTGGTCGGATGCTCCCAGCGGACGAGTGCCTCCACCGCCTGGCAGCCGCCCGTCCGCAGGTCGATCTTCATCTGGTAGTACACGCGCAGCTGGTTCTGGCCGAGTCCGGCGCGCAGGGCTTCGATGACATCGAGCCGGTCCAGGGTGTGCACGTCAGCGCCGGGTCGGTAGTACTCCACCCCGGAGCGGGCGGACTTCGCCGCATACATTGCCACGTCCGCCCGCTGCAGCAGGACGCTCGCGGTGGCAGCGTCGTCCGGGTAGAGCGCAGCCCCGATGCTGGCATCGACGTGCAGCGTGACCCCGCCGACGTCGAACGGCTGGTCAAGGGCGCCAAGGACCCGCTCGGCAACCGTCCTCGCCACCGCCGAGTCCGCGTCGTGCAGCAGCACGGCGAACTCATCCCCGCCAAGCCGGGCCAGTAGGTCCTCCGGCCGCAGCGCCGCGGCGATCCGGCGCCCGACCAGCTTCAGCAGGTCATCACCAGCGGGATGCCCGAGAGAATCGTTGATCTCCTTGAAGCGGTCCAGATCCAGCACCAGCAGCGCAGACCGGCCGGTGTCAGGGTTGCCGCCGTCCACCTTGTTCACCCGTTCGAAGAATCCACGGCGGTTGGCGAGCCCGGTCAGTTCATCGGTCCGGGCCTGCAGCTTGGACTCCGCGAGCTGGCGGACCTCGGCGAAGGTCATCCCGGTTCGCACGAGCGCGACCAGAACCGTGGCGGCGGCGAGCGCAACGGTCACCACCGGCAGTTTCACCACCGCACCGAACACCAGCAGGCCGATGGCGGCAACCGCGAAGAGAGCCGGGATGGCCAGCACACCCCAGCCGGCGAGCCCCTCCGCCATCTCCCGCTGTGGCCGTTGGAAAGCGGCGTATGCCGGCAGCACCAGCGCCAGTACCCAGAGAACCTCGACCGGGCCACCCGGGGAGTACCGACCGGTCGCGACCTCACCAACGACAATCGTGTCAGCGACGGCGAAAATGACGAGCGCGCCACCGAGCAGGCACCAGACCCGCTCCACCCGCCAGCCCAGCAGCCCGAACACGCTGACCACGACCACCAGCAGCATCAGGTCGGCAAGCGGGTAGGCGAGGTTCAGCCCGACGGTCGACAGACTGGTCGTGCGTACCTTCCCGATGGCGGCGGCGGCAAGCCCGCTGGCCAGTGCGGCCACGCCGAGAGCACCGATCAGAGCGTCAAGCCAGACACTGGGATGGAACCGTGACACCCGTTTGCGTAACAACAGGATCACGGAAACGTATGTCGCGACATAGAACGCGAGCCAGCCCACATCAGCAAGCGACGGAGACGGCATCGGAACCCGATCCGCAACCTCGGCGGAGAAGTACGTGGTACCCGCGCCATAACAGAAAAGACCGATTCCGAGCGCGGCCCATGCCGCCCGTTCACCGCGGACCAGAAGCGCGCGCGCCACGCACGTCGCTCCAGCACCGATGCTCAGAAAATTACCGAGCCATCGGTCGATGCTGTTGATCGCGGGCGACCCGTCACGTATACCGGTCAGTGTCGTGACCGCGAAGACTGCGGCTGCGGCCAGGAGCACGACTCGTCCCAATCGGACCAGCCGCAACCGGCGGACGGCATGAGCTGAGGTCGACAAGCGGTTATCCCCCCACGATCAGGTCGGCGGGGGACATTCTGACACCTTGAGGTCTATTCGCCTTCAGTGCCTGTCCTGTAAGGGGCAAACCGCTGACGCGCGAAGGCCCGCCAGAACCATGATCTTAGATGGCAGCTACTTCTCCGTGGAAGAGTTCTGTACCCACAGTCCAACACCTTCCTGCCGCGGCGGCATGCCGAGATCCCGATTTCCGGTCACACCCGGCCAGGATTTGTTTCGCCGGTGCCGCCCCGTCACCGACCGACGCGCATTCAGAGGGCGACGGGAACGCTGAGGCCACCATCGATGACAACCGTCTGACCGGTGATCCAGGCGGCGTCATCCGAGAGGAGAAAGGCAACGACACCAGCGATGTCCGGCGGCAACCCAAGCCGCTTGAGCGGGTAGGCCAACGCCGACTGCTCCTCCCTGCCCTCGAACAGCGCGGTCGCGAACTGAGTCTTCACCACGGCGGGTGCGACGGCGTTGACGCGGATGCCCGGACCGAGCTCCACTGCGAGTTCAAGCGTCAGGCGGATCAGAGCCGCCTTGCTCACTCCGTAGATCCCGATGCCCGGAGCGGTCCGCAGACCCGCGATCGACGCGATGTTGACGATCGCGCCACCGTGCTCCCCCATCCACGCGTCGCGCACGAGGCGGGTCCACCCCAGGGGTGCCAGCACGTTGACGCCGAAGACCTTTGCCGCGACCGCGGGATCAACGTCGAGCACCGGCCCGTAGACCGGGTTGATGCCGGTGTTGTTCACCAGCATGTCGATGCGTCCGAAGGCGTCGATGGTCTGATGGACGGCATCCTGTTGGTGTGCCGGGTCCTCGGACCTGCCGGGCACCGCGATCGCCACCTCGGATCCCCCGAGATCCTTCACCGCCTCCTCCAGCGGCTCGGGCTTGCGCGCGGTGACACACACCTTCGCGCCCCGCCGGACAAGCTCACGGGCGATCGCCAGCCCGATCCCCCGGCTCGCCCCTGTCACGACGGCAACCCGGTCCGTTAACAAGGTCACTGCTCTCCGACCTCCTCGGATGACACTTCCGACCGCATCTCGCCTATGTTTTGCGTCACTGTGACAGGATTGCGAGGCGGACGCACGGTGTCGCCCGGTTCAGTGCGCCCGTGGCGGTTCAGCTCGCGCGGACGTTCAGCTCGCGCGGTGGGGCATGAGCGCGTTCGTCGGGATGACACCGAGACGTCCGGCCTGGTAGTCCGCTACCGCCTGGCGCAGCTCATCCCGGGTGTTCATCACGAACGGGCCGTACATCTCGACGGGCTCCCGGATCGGGCGACCACCGAGCAGCAGAACCTCCAGCGCGGGGCTCCCCTCGGACTGCCGGTCGTCGGCCGCGAGCGTCAGGTGGTCGCCAGGCCCGAACACGGCGAGCTGCCCGGTGCGGACCGGCCGGCCCTCACCGCCCACCCGTCCCGAACCCGCGAGGACGTAGGCGAGCGCGTTGAACTCCGGGTTCCAGGGGAGCGCGAGGCGTGCGCCCGGGGCCAGGGTCGCGTGCGCCAGGGCAATCGGGGTGTGGGTCGAGCCCGGACCACGCTGGCCTGCGAGGTCCCCGGCGATGAGCCGCACCAGCGCACCGGCGTCGGACGACGAGACCAACCGGACCTGGTCGCCCTCGATGCTCTGGTAGCGCGGGGGGCTGAACTTGTCCTTCGCGGGCAGGTTGACCCACAGCTGGATGCCGTGGAAAAGCCCACCGCTGATCACCAGACGCTCCGGCGGGGTCTCGATGTGCAGGATCCCCGCGCCGGCGGTCATCCACTGGGTCGCCCCGTCCGAGATGATCCCGCCTCCGCCATGGGAGTCCTGGTGCTGGAACGTTCCGTCGATCATGTAGGTGACGGTCTCGAAACCCCGGTGCGGATGCCAGGGGGTGCCTTTGGGCTCGCCCGGCGCGTAGTCGACCTCGCCCATCTGGTCCATGTGAACGAAGGGATCAAGATCGGCAATGCTGGTACCGGCAAAGGCACGCCGGACCGGAAATCCCTCGCCCTCGCGGCCGGACGGCGCGGTCGTGACCGACCGGATCGGACGCTCCACCTGGCCGGGCAGAGGCTCCGACAGGCGCGGCAGGCTGACTGTGTCGGCGGTGACGGCGGGCATCGCGGTACTCCTGACTTTCGGTCCGGCCTGAACGTTGCTTGCGCAACTATGCTGTCAGGGTAACCCCGAATCGACCTGATCGCTTCCCGATCAACCCGTCAACCGATCGCTCGGGACGTCAGCCTGCCGCGGCGATCGTCTCCGCCACCTGCGCCCTGCGCACCGCGAGTTCGCCATCCTCGGCCCGAGCCCGGTCAAGGTCGTCCGCGATGTCCTCGTCCCGCTTCATGATCTCGGCGAGGTCGAGAGTGGACAGGTCGAGGACACCCATCCGCTCGTAGGTCTCCTGGACCTTCTCGCCCCACAGGCCGATGTCCTTCACGCACGGCACGATCCGGCTGAACAGCAGCTTGCGGAAGGCCCGCATGTAGGCGGACGTCTCGACCGCGGCGAGGCACTCGTCCACGTCGAAGCCGAGGTTCTCCCACACCTCGACGGCGCGTAGCCGGTTGCGCATCAACCAGCAGCTCTCGACGACAAACTCCTCGCGTTCCGCACGCTCCCGACTACTCAATTGCGCATAGTAGTCACGCAGGACCAAACGTCCGAACGCCACGTGCCGGGCCTCGTCCTGCATCACATAGGAGAGGATCTGCTTCGGCAGCGGAGCGGGGGTGACGTCACGCAGCACGCCGAAGGCAGCCAGGGCAAGCCCCTCGATCAGCACCTGCATGCCCAGATAGGGCATGTCCCACCGGCTGTCGGTGAGCGTCGAGTCGAGCAGCGACCGCAGCTCATGATTGATCGGGTACATCATCCCGATCTTCTCGTCCAGGAAGCGTGCGTAGGTTTCCGCGTGCCGGGCCTCGTCTATCGCCTGGGTCGCGGCGTAGAACTTCGCGTCCATGTCCGGCACGGATTCGACGATCCGGGCACCACAGATCATCGCACCCTGTTCGCCGTGCAGGAACTGGCTGAACTGCCAGGCGACCAGGTGCTGGCTCAGTTCGTCCCGTTCACGCCGGCCGAGCTTCTCCCACACCGGAAGGCCGTGGATCGGAACCGTCTCGTCCGGCAACTCAAGCGCACGAAACGGATTCACCTCCAGTGACCAGTCGATCCGGGTCGCCGCATCCCACTGCTTGTCCTTGCCCTTCTGGTAAAGCGCGAGCAGGCGGGCCCGGCCGTCGTCGTACTCCCAGGAGAAACGCGCATGGCCGACCATCGGAACGTCCCAGGTGGAGTGACCCGCCGGCATGACGTAGCGGTCATGTGTGCTCACTGGTGCCTGACCTCCGCAGTTCACCTGACAGGTAAGGACGACACCGGCAGAACGTCATCCGACACGATGCACCGACCGCAAGGTGTCGGACATGCCCACACTCTCAGAGCCGCGCGCCCTGTCAAGCAATCACCCGGACGGACCAAGCCGACCGCCCCGGTCACCGGTAACCGCCCGCTCACCCTGCCGACCGACCGCGGAAGGCCATCCGACGGAAAACACAGGTCGGTTCCGTTCGCGTCGCCGACCGTGCATCCGGTCAGCGACGTCCAGGAGGTTCTGGACCTCATGGTCGAACCGGCGGCCACCCCGAGCCGTTCCCAGGGGGTGTCGTCGGCGCCCGACACGCCGCCGGTAAAGTTAAGGATTTGTGACATCCGGCCCCGCCGGCCATCTGGACCGCTACCGTCGGGGCCGTGGACCGCAGCTGCAGTCGACCGGATTTCCTGCGGCAAGAGCGCCTGCGAGTAGCAGGCCGGCTCCGAAGCCGTCAACGTCCCCGCGACACCCATGGCCGCCGTCGGGTGGCGGCCCGTCCACCGGGGCACCCCGCCCGGCGCCGCTGACCACCCGGCGCACCCACGCCCGGGAGCTGATCGTCGAGGCCTGGAAGACGCTCGCCGAACCGCCTCCCGAGCCCGGCGCAGCGACGATCGCCTGTCCCCGCGGCTCCTACCAGGTGTCGCCACGGCGGGCGGCGACGCGACCGCCGAGGGTACGTACAGCGTGCGCGCGGACAAACATTCCAACAACCGGTCCCATGTCAGCGATAAGGTCAGGTGGTTACTAATCGGGCAGATGGACGGAAAGGGTGCACCGGCCTGTGGGACTGCTGAGGCGGGGTGGGCTCGGCGTCTTGATGTTCGTGGCCGCCCTCGCGCTCATGCCGCTGTTGGTGACGTCCTATCATGATCAGCCGGATCCCTCGGCGGACAGCCCGAGGCTCACCTCCACCCAGCCGGGTAAGGCCCCGATTACCGCAACCGGGACCGCCGGCGAGCCTTCGCCCCTCCCCGCGCCGGGACCTTCGGCCACGGCCCCGCCCGGGACGACCGGCACCGCCCCGGGCGCCCCGGGCGCCCCGGGCGCCCCGGCGGAGAGCACCACCACACCGGCACTTCTGGGCTTCGTAGGCGTCATCCCCAATGACACCGTCCACGGAACCGTCCAGATCGAGCTGTCCGTTCGGGGATCACCCGGCCCCGTCCTGTTCACCCTGACCGGGCCCAAAACCGTTTCGTACACGGACAACGGGCCGATATTCGTCTTCACGCCCGTCAACGACGCTCCATGGGACACGACAACGTGCCCGAACGGGTCGTACGTTCTGACCGCTCGTGCCACGCGCCTGAACCTGCTGCCGCTGTCGGTGACGTTCCACATCCTCAACACGGGCACTACCACGCCGGTCGGGTCCGCCCGTGGCTGACCCGGTCAGCCTGCCCGGTCCGCCACGAGTATCTCCGGACGGACAACTGCGGCTCCAAGTCGGACCTCCGCGTGACGTCTCGACCCCGAGACCCTAAGGTCAACGAGATATGGATCGCCTCGTCTGGATCGACTGTGAGATGACCGGGCTCAGCGCCGCCTCCGATCTTCTGCTGGAGGTTGCCTGTCTCGTGACTGATAGTGAACTCAATATTCTCGGAAACGGTGTGGACGTGGTCGTGTCCGCGCCGGAGACCGCCCTCGCCGAGATGGACGCCGTGGTCCAGGAGATGCACGCCACCTCGGGTCTGACCGAGGCCGTGCGGGCGTCGACAGTGACCCTGGCCGAGGCCGAGCGGCAGGTACTCGACTACATCCGAGCTCAGGTACCGGACGCGGGCAAGGCTCCGCTGTGTGGCAACTCGATCGCCACCGACCGCAACTTCCTCGCCCGGTACATGCCGGAACTCGACGGCTACCTGCACTACCGGATGGTCGACGTGTCGACCGTGAAGGAGCTGGCCCGCCGCTGGTACCCCCGCGCCTACTATGCGGCACCGACCAAACGCGGTGGCCACCGCGCGTTGGCCGACATCCGGGAGAGCATCGACGAACTGCGGTACTACCGGAAAGCAATCTTCGTGCCGCATCCGGGACCGACCAGCGAGTTCGCCCGGGAGGTGGCCCGGGAGATCCGCTCGGACAGTACGGACACCGCGGACGCTCCCCCGGCCGCCGTCTGAGTGCTGCCCGAGCGCTACCGGAACGCCCCGGGCAAACACCGGAAACCTCGTGGCCAGAAGGAAGGATCGACCGGTAGTATGAGCAACGCCTGAGCAGCTGGGCCGCTCAGCCCCGGTGACCCGATCACACGTGATGATACGATCATGGTGAAACGGCCGTCGGGCGACACCACGGTTAGGTGACAACGCCGTGGACGGGTCCACTCTCAGGGTGCGGTTTCGGTACGTGGTGGGTGTAGCTCAGCTGGTAGAGCACCGGGTTGTGGTCCCGGGTGTCGCGGGTTCAAGTCCCGTCACTCACCCCATGTAGCCCCAGGGGTTTTGCAACATCACGAGGTCTCTTGTCGATCTTCTGGGAGCAGGGTGGGAGCAAACACCTCCTGTTGATCGTTATTGTCGGGTGGGCAGCCCCCAGGAGTGGACTTCCGGGAGAGGCTCTGATCGACAACCTGAACTACCTCGATAGGCCCGCGCAACCGCCTCCGTCTCTCCATCAGGAAGAGACGGAGGCGGTTTTTATCACGTTCGGGGATCGGCCCCTACCCGGCTCCGGGCGCTCTACGCATGGGCATTGGATCGAACCAGCGCGACGTATGTCGGGGCTGTCTCCCGTGGACGGAGAAGCCCGATGGGCTCGTAGCCCCTCCACCAGTCGGTATCGGCGATGAAACGGTGACCGAACGCGAAACCCACTGGAGCGTAATCGAGGGGTGTTCCGAACCGCCGCGCGATGGAGAGCCTCCAGCCACCGGTACCGGGCATCATCGTGACGGCCGGCATCGTGAGCAAGCCAGCCGGCGTGTTCAGTCGTCTCACCCAGCACACGCGTGAGGGCATCACCCACTTGTGGTCTGGTGCGCTATTACACCGAGGTCCAGGGATGGCGGCTGGTGCGGACCGTGGCATGCGACGGAGTGACAGCCCACGCGCTAGCACGCCGCGCAGCACCATTTCCTGATCTTGGTGAGCTTTTTGCTGGAAAGTCGGCATTCATGGCTGTGCACGGGTCGAAGCCCCCCGGAGGAGGAAACGACTCGTAACGGTATGAGGATTACAATTACTACCGCTGCTCGCTCCACGTGGTGACTGCGGCGGTGAGCTTACGCAGAGCTGCACGTAGCCCGAGGACCTCATCCTCGGAGAGACCCATGGCCCTGCCGATGACCTGCGGCACGGTGCGGGCCTCCTCTCTCAGCGCGGCACCTGCCTCGGTGAGGGTGATCTGGACGGAGCGCTCGTCATCGGCGCGCCGTTCCCGTCGGACGAGCCCGGTCGACTCCAGGCGCTTGAGCAGCGGGGACAGGGTGCCGTAGTCCAGATGCAGCACGGCGCACAGTTCCTTGACCGCGCTGGCGTCATGCTCCCAGAGCACGAGCATGACCAGGTACTGCGGATAGGTCAGGCCGAGCCGGTCGAGCAGCGGCCGGTAGAGGCCCGTCACCGCACGGGACGCCGCGTACAGAGCAAAGCACAGCTGGTCATCCAAAAGCAGCGAAAACTCCCGCCGCCCGTCACCCACGGGGGCGAGCATGTCGATGTCCTGGCTGGTCATGGCCCATGTTCCCACTTCTCCCGCGGTCGCCGCCCAGGCGTCCTGTGCATCGCTCCACCCCCCGGCACGCGCAGACGCGCCAGGGGGCCGACAGCTACGCGACGGACTCTCGGCAACAGCCGCCGTCAGATCAGGCCGACGGTGAGGGTGATGGGGGTGGCGGCCAGTGCCTGGCTCACCGGGCAGTTCACCTTGGCGTCCTCGGCCGCCTTGGCGAAGGCGCCCTCGTCCAGCCCGGGTACGTCGCCGTTGACGGTTAGGTGGATACCGGTGATGCCGGTGCCCGGCTGGAAGGTGACGTCCGCCTGGGTCTCAAGGCGGCGTGGCGGGTTTCCGGCCTGGGTGAGGCCGTGCGAGAGCGCCATGGAGAAGCAGGACGAGTGGGCGGCGGCGATCAGCTCCTCCGGGCTTGTCACGCCGTTCGGCGCCTCGGCCCTGGCCGGCCAGGACACGGGGTAGTCGCCGATCCCGGACGAGGCGAAGGTGACGGTGCCCCCTCCCTGGGCCAGGTTTCCTTCCCATGCCGTACGCGCGGTGCGGGTGGTTGCCATGTTCGGTTCCTCCAAAGTGGCGATCGTGCGTGGCTGCGATCGGACGATCGACCGCAATCAAAGCGTACACGATTGCATCGTGCACAACTTATCTTAGGTGGAATTCACGGCACAGCCGGCTGGTTCTCGTCCCGAATCTCGCCGACAAGCTCCTCCAGAACATCCTCCAGGGCAACGACCCCGAGGATGCTTCCCGCGCCGTCGGTGACCCGGGCCAGGTGCGCGCCACTGCGCTGCATCACGGCGAGCACCGTCCGGAGCCGGTCGTCGGCACCTACCCGGGCCAGCGGGCGGACCCACTTGACGGGGATGGGCGCTGACCGCTTCGCTGGGTTGGTTTCCAGGACGTCCTTGAGATGCAGGTATCCGGTCAGTTCACCGGAGGAGTCACGGACCGGGAAACGGGAGAACCCGGTCCGCGCGGCGACCGCCTCGACGTCTCGCGGGGTGGCACCGACCGGGATGGTCTCCAGCCCGTCGACGGGGAGCAGGACGCCACGCGCGTTGCGCTCGTCGAAGGACAGCGCCCCGAACAGACGTCCGTGCTGGTCGGCGTCGAGCAGGCCCTCCCGCCGGGACTCCTCGACGAAACCGGCGACCTCGTCGCGGGTGAAGGCGCTGACGACCTCCTCCCTCGGCACCACCCGGACCACGCGCAGGCTCACGTTGGCAATCGCGTTCAGGACGACGATCGCCGGCCGCAGGCACCGCACGACCGCGACGAGCGGTGGGACGAGCACCATGGCGCTGCGGTCCGGCCCGGCCAGAGCGATGTTCTTGGGAACCATCTCGCCGACGACCACGTGCAGGAACACGACAATGACCATGGCGACGCCGAACGCGATCGGATGACGCAACGCCTCGGCGACCCCGGCCGACGCGAACGGGCGTTCCAGCAGGTGGGCGACTGCCGGTTCCCCGAGCGACCCGAGCCCCAAGGTGCAGATCGTGATGCCCAGCTGGGCACCGGCCAGCATCACCGAGACGTTCTCCATCGCCCGCAGCGTGGCCTGCGCCCGGCCGGAACCAGCCCGCGCCACGGGTTCTATGGAACTGCGGCGGGCCGAGATCAGCGCGAACTCGGCGCCGACGAAGAACGCGTTGGCGAGCAACAGGACGACCGCGAACCAGACCGCGACAAGGTTGCTCACCGCAGTGCATCCATCGCGCCCGAGGTGGACCGGTTGCGGTACGCCCGCGGGGGAACCATGTGCACCCGGTCCACCCGCCGGCCGTCCATCAGATGGACGGCGAGGCTGACACCGTCGACGTCGACGGTGTCACCGGTGGCCGGCATCCGACCGAGCCGGTCCGCGATCAGGCCGCCGAGCGTCTGGTAGGCCTCGTCCTGCGGCAGGCGAACACCCACGGTGTGCGCAACCTCGTCGAGCCGCAGCAGACCGGACAGCATCCACGTTCCGTCCCGGCGCCGCTGCGCGTGTGTGCCGACCCGGTCGTGCTCGTCGACGACATCGCCGACGAGCTCCTCGATCAGGTCCTCGATGGTGACCAGACCGTCCGTCCCGCCGAACTCGTCGATGACGACCGCCATCTGCAGACCGCCGCGGCGCAGGGTCTCCAGCAGCGGGTCGAGCTCGATGGTGGACGGGACGACAAGATGGGCGACCATGACCTGGCCCACGGTCACGGTTTCCCGATCGTCCTCGGGGACCGCGACCGCGTGCTTCACATGGACGAGACCAACCACGTCGTCAAGATCCCGACCGACAACCGGGAAACGGGAATGGCCGGTACGGCGTGCCAGGGCGATGACCTCGCCGACAGGGTCGCCAACTCCGACCGCGCGCATCCGGACCCGGGGTGTCAGGACGTCGGCGGCCTGCTTGCCTCCGAACGCCAGGGACCGTTGGAGCAACGTCGCCGTCTCCGGCTCGAGAGTCCCCTGCTCCGCGGAACGACCCACCAGGGAGAACAGCTCCTGCGCCGAGCGGGCGGAGGCGAGTTCCTCCTGGGGCTCGACACCCATGCGGCGCAGCAGACCGTTGGCCGCACCGTTGAGTACCCGGATCGGGTAGCCGGTCGCCCGGCTGAAGCCCCGCTGGAACCCCTGTACCGCGCGGGCGGTGGGCAGTGGACGGGCAACGGCAAGATTCTTCGGAACCAGCTCGCCGTAGATCATGGTTACGGCCGTCGCCAGCACCAGCGCGATCGTCAGACCGACGCCGGTGACCGCCCCCGCCGGCACCCGGGCGAAGCGCAGCGGGCCGCCGAGCAGGCGCGCGATCGCCGGTTCAGCGAGGAAGCCGATCCCCAGATTGGTGATGGTGATGCCCAACTGCGCCCCGGACAGCTGGGTCGAGAGATTTCTCAGCGCGGCAAGGACGCCTTTCGACCTCCGGTCGCCTGCCGCGGCGGCCCGCTCCACCTCGGGACGGTCGACCGTCACCATGGCGAATTCCGCGGCGACAAACAGGCCACACACCGTGACCAGGGCAATACTGATCAGAACAGGGAGCCACTCGGTCATCGCGGCCTGCCCAGGTCGGCTCGGTCCGGGGCAGGCGTCGGACTATGACTGGGTATGTCGGGGCTAGGCATGACCCTCTCGAAGATCGACGCGGTGAAACTCGACGCGGGTCGGAACGGACACCACTGACAACGTCCGAATACCCACGCGACATGCCCTGATGCACGTTCCCCAAGGATGCCTGTGCCCCACCACGTTGGACAATGACTGACGCGGCCACATCTCGAGATCTACCTCTGGAGATCCCGCCAAAGGCAGCGCGATCATGGTTCTTCGCGCGCCGCCGGAGGCGCTTCCTGGAGATCCCGCCAAAGGCAGCGCGATCATGGTTCTTCGCGCGCTGCCGGAGGCGCTTCCTGGAGATCCAGAACCGCGTCGGCGACCTCGGCCAGCTCGCCTGCCCAGTCCAGCGGCCGATGCATGGGCGTCAGGACGAACTTCGACACCCCGACATCGGCGTACTCGACGAGCCGCCGGCGCAGGTCTTCCACGGAGGGGACCACGAGGTCCGCGTCGACCGGATCACCACCGGCGGGATCACGTCCGGACCGTAGCTCGGCGATCCGGGCACGTGCCCGGGGCGGCAGGGGCCCACGTCGGTAGCTCACGACCGCGCCGAAGTGCTCCGGATCGATCATCCGTCCGGCCTCCCGTGCCGCCGCCTCCACGACCGTCCGGCCACGGCCCGCCTCCGCGGGATGGGTGAAGCTCGCCAGCCAGCCGTCCGCGAGGCGACCCACCCGGCGCAACGCCGCCGGGGCGGCGCCGCCCAGCCAGACGTCCATGGACGGCTGGGCGGGTCGCGGCCCCACGCGTAGACCGTCGTAATGGAAATGCCGGCCGGCATGGGTCACCGGCTCGCCCGACCAGAAGCGCCGCAGCAGCGGCAGGCCCTCCTCCAGCCAACCGGTCCGGTCGCCGCCGGCGACCGCGAAGGCCTGCGGCTCGAAGCCCGCGGTGTTTCCCAGTCCGAAGGCCGGCAGGAAACGGCCGCCGGAAAGCTGGTCGAGGCTTGCCAGCGCCGCGGCCAACCGCGCCGGGCTGCGTCCGGGAAGGGTCATCACGCTGGTGCCGATCTTGATCCGGCGGGTCCGCCCGGCGGCGTAGGCCAGCGCGACGGCGGGCGCGAGCTCCGGGCCGGTCACCTGTTCCGACATCCACAGCGAGTCGAAACGCAGCCGCTCCAGCCCTCGGACGCATGCTTCGAAGTGCTCGGTGACCGTGATCGGCGCCTCGTCGGCCGTCCGCCGGTAGGCGTAACCAATCCGGATCTTCAAAACCTTGAACCTTAGTCGATTTCGAAGAGGCCCTGGCGGACGGCGTACATGACCGCCTCCATGCGTGAGTGCAGCTGAAGTTTGTCCAGGATGTTCCGGACGTGGTTTTTCACGGTGTTCTCGCTGATGAACAGCTTCCGGGCGATCTCCCGATTCGCTTTGCCCTCCGCGACGAGTTTGAGAACCTCCAGCTCACGGGCGGTGAGGTGCGGGGCGGGCACCCGGCTCGGCCGGTCGTCCGATCCGCGCGCCAGAGTGGCGAACTCGACCATGAGTTTCGATGCCATCGAGGGGCTGATCAGGCTCAGGCCGTTGTGTACCGCACGGACCGCGCCCGCCACCTCATGCGGTGGTATCGACTTCAGCAGGTACCCGACCGCGCCCGCCTTGATGGCCTCGAAAAGGTCGGACTCGTCATCACTGACCGTCAACATCACAATCTTTGCGGTGGGCACTTCCCGCTTGATCGCGCTCGCCGCGTCGATGCCGTCCCGGTGCGGCATCCGGACGTCCATCAAGACGATGTCCGGGGTCGTTCCGGTTGCGATCGTGACAGCCTGGCGGCCGTCGCCGGCGCGGCCGACGACGGTGATGTCCTCTTCAAGGTCGAGAACGGTCTCAAGACCTTGCAGGAACAGCTCATGATCATCGACGACGAGCACCCGGATGGGTTCGGGCGCAGGCTCCATGGGTGGCAGAACACTGACCATCATCAGAGATCGGAGCTACCAGGCACGGATGGTCCAACAACGGACTGCCATGGGACGGACGAGGTGCGATCGACGCATGTGCCCACTCTATGTGATGGGGGACTTACGTAGAGCCGTGTCTGCCTACCGGTGCTGATCGAGTCCTGCACAGACACCGCTTCCGACATATCGGAATGGTACGCGCCGCTGCCCCGTTACGACGCCAGCGACACACCGTGACCATACCCGCGAAGGTGGTGAATCATCAAGCCTGAACTGGACATATGGCGTACACGCCAGCGGTCCCGCCAACAGCATCCAACACCGAGGCTCCCACAATTATGGCTACACCGAGTAGCGATGGGCGCGCCGTCGCGATCATGACGCACTCGCCGACGCGGACATCGTCAACACGATGCTCGACACTCTGCCCGACACTCTGCTCGACGTTGTTGGCGTGGTGTTAGTGGCGCATCGGGCCGATCAAAGGCAACCTGACGCCATGGCCGCACCCTCTTCCAGCTCGCCCCGCCTGCACGTCAAGCCCGGCGCTACGTGGTCGGACGCCTACACCCGATGCCTGCAGACCGCACCCGAAGCATTCGACGAGGACCGACTGCGCAACCTGTGGGGCGGCCAGTGGCGCCGCACCGGCGAACCTCTGCGCAGCGTCACGCCGGTCGACAGTTCACCCATCACCGGCCCACCCATGATCGAGCCGGATGAGGCACGCGAAGCCATCCGTGCGACGCTCGACGACCACAAGCGGTGGAACGACGTGCCACTCGCCGACCGCAAAGTTCGGGTGACCGCCGCGCTGGACGCGATGGACGACAACCGCGACCTGCTCGCGCTGCTGCTCGCCTGGGAGATCGGCAAGCCGTGGCGGCTGGCTCGCACCGACGTCGACCGCGCCCTCGACGGCGTCCGCTGGTACGTCGAGGAGATCGACAGGATGGTGGCCGACCGGGGTCCACTGCCCGGACCGGTCAGCAACATCGCCAGCTGGAACTATCCGATGAGCGTGCTCATGCACGCGATGCTCGTCCAGGTTCTGGCCGGCAACGCCGCGATCGCCAAGACCCCAACCGACGGCGGGGCCGCCTGTCTCACCCTCGCCTGCGCCCTGGCCCGCCGTGAGGGGCTGCCGGTGGCACTGGTGTCCGGGTCCGGATCGCGTCTGTCGGCAGCGCTGGTGCGGGCGCCGGAGATCGGCTGTCTGGCGTTCGTCGGTGGGCGCTCCACCGGCGGGCAGGTTGCCGCGGCACTGGTCGACACGGGCAAGCGGCACTTCCTGGAGCAGGAGGGCCTGAACGCGTGGGGCATCTGGGAGTTCTCCCAGTGGGATCTGCTGGCCGGCCATCTGAAGAAGAGCTTCGAGTACGGCAAGCAGCGCTGCACCGCCTATCCCCGCTACGTGGTCCAGCGTCAGCTGTTCGACCAGTTCCTCGCGGCCTACCTGCCCGTGATCTCCTCGGTGCGCTTCGGGCATCCGCTGGCCGTCGCACACGACGACGACCCCCTCCCGGAGCTCGACTACGGACCCGTCATCACCGCGGAGAAGTCCGCCGAACTCGCCGGCAAGGTCGACGAGGCGATCGCCAAGGGTGGCGTGCCTCTGTACCGGGGAACCCTCGCCGACGGCGCATTCGTACCCGGGCAGGACACCTCCGCCTACGTGCCTCCGGTGGCGGTCCTCGCTCCCCCACCCTCCTGCGCGCTGCACCACGCCGAGCCGTTCGGACCGGTGGACACGATCGTGGTGGTCGACTCCGAGGCCGAGCTGCTGGCCGCGATGAACGCCTCCAACGGAGCGCTCGTGGCGTCGCTGGCCTGCGACGACGATGCGCTCGCCCGCCGGCTCTCCGGAGAGATCCACGCGTTCAAGGTGGGCGTCAACAAGCCCCGTTCGCGCGGCGACCGGGATGAACCGTTCGGTGGCCGGGGCGCGTCCTGGAAGGGCGCGTTCGTCGGCGGCGACCATCTCGTCCACGCCGTCACAGTCGGAACGGACACCGAGGAACGGCTGTACGGCAACTTCCCGAGCTACTCCCTGTACCCCGAGACCTGAGACATCTCGGCCTGCGTCCGGGTCACGGGCCGTGACCCGGACGTGGCCCACAGCCGGGTCACGGCCCGCGCCGGGTGCGCGGCCCGCGGCAGGCCGTGCTCGGCGAGGGGGCCGACGCAAAGGCCCAGGTCGTGGCAGCGAGCGGCAAACTCCGGAAGTGCGCCGAGGGCGCTGCGCCACGCGTTCGGCGCCGACGTGCAGTCGGAGTCGTGGAGCAGGACCGTGCAGCCACCGCGAAGGTCCGGAGCGAGGGTGTCGAGGACGGTGAGTGGCGTCGCGGTCGACGTCCAGTCCTTTCCCCACGCGGTCCACAGCACCGGGGTGAGCTTGAGGCGCCGGGCCGCGAGGAGGAACCCGGTGGACAGGATGCCGTGCGGCGGCCGGACGAACCGCGGCTCCCGGCCGGTCACCACCGTGATCAGCGCGCGGGTCCGGTGCAGCTGCTCGTAGGTGGAGGACGGCCCCCGCAGCAGCATCGGACGATGGTCCCAGCCGTGGACGGCGAGTTCGTGGCCGGCGTCGGTCATCCGCCGGGCCAGGTCCGGAGCACGCTCCAGCATCATCCCGAGAACGAAGAAGGTGGCCCGGATGTCGAGTTCGGCCAGCACGTCGAGGAACTGCGGAGTGGACGCCGGATCCGGGCCGTCGTCGAAGGTCAGCGCCACGTGGTCCGGCGCGCCGACACCGGCGAGGACGGGCGTCGCGCGGATACGCAGGCGGCGCAGGGTGGTCACCGAGGGCACGGCATAGGCGAGCGCTGCGACGCCGCCGACACCTGCGGTGGCCTGGATGACCCGCGCCGCCGAGGTCCGCCCGACCGATCTCGTCCCCGCCCACCTCGTCACGGCCTGCGTAGCCTCCGCCCACCTCGTCACGGACCTGTCGGTGTCGTGGCTGGCATCGTCGGCGATCTCCCGACGCCCGGCACGTACGCCATGCCGGATACCTTCCCACACCAACCGCCCGCCACTGGTTCGACTGGCTGGCGGATACCGTCCCCACAACCCGGCGCCCCACATGTTTGCGCTACCCGCCACCGCAGGAAAGGCCAGACTTGCGCGCGGGGCACTCGACGGTGTCGGGTGAACTCGACAGCGGTGCGAGCGAGGCCGACAACGATCGTGAGGAGGCTCATGCTGGCAGGCGGAGCGGGCGTCCGCCGGTCGGATTCTCCGGCGTCCCGACCGGATGTCATCGTGGCCGGCGCGGGTGTGATCGGGCTTGGCGTGGCTTGGCGGGCCCGGTTACGCGGGCTTGCGGTCACCGTCGTCGACCCGGAGCCAGGGTCGGGAGCCAGCTGGACGGCGGCGGGGATGCTGGCCCCCGTCACCGAGCTCCACTACGGCGAGGGGCCGCTGCTGGCGCTGAACAGCGCATCGGCGCTTCGGTACCCCGCCTTCGTCGACGAGCTCGAACAGAGCAGCGGTTGCGAGGTCGGTTACCTACGGTGCGGGACGCTGGTCGCGGCCTGGGACGCCGCGGACATGGCCGGCCTCACCGACATCCATGGTTTCGCGCGGTCTCTCGGTCTCGAGACGGAGCTGCTGAGCCGGCGGGAGCTGCGCGCCCGCGTTCCCGCGTCGGCGAGCGGGCTGGCCGGCGCCCTGTCTGCTCCGAGTGACCACCAGGTCGACAGCAGGCTCCTACACAGCGCGCTGTTGCGGGCCTGTGTTGCCGAAGGCGTGACCATGGTCCACACGGCGGCGTACCAATGGCTGCTGCGCGGTGATCGTGTGGTCGGCCTGCGGCTCGCCGACGGCACCGACCTTCAGGCACCCGTGGTGGTCCTCGCCTGCGGTGCGTGGTCGGCGCGGATCGGTGGGCTACCGCCCGAGGCGGTACCCGCGGTCCGGCCGGTCAAAGGCCAGACACTTCGGATGCGGACCGTCGGGCCGCCCCTGTTGACCTGCGTGCTGCGGGGTTCGGTACGTGGCTGCCCGGTGTACCTGGTGCCCCGCGCCGACGGTCGGATCGTCGTCGGGGCCAGCAGCGAGGAGGTCGGATTCGACCTGCGGCCCCGTGCCGGTGCCGTGTACGAGCTCCTGCGGGATGCCCAGGCCCTCGTCCCGGGGCTCGGCGAGGCCGAACTCGAGGAGATCAGCACCAGCCTGCGGCCCGCCTCGCCCGACAATGCCCCGCTGATCGGCCCGTCGCGGGTACCCGGGCTCGTCCTTGCCACCGGCCACTACCGCAACGGCGTGCTCCTCACGCCGGTGACAGCCGATGCCATCGCCGGTCTGCTCGCAGACGGCACCCTGCCGGACGAGGTCGCCCCTTTCAGCCCGACCAGGTTCGACCAGGCGACCGCCTTCCCCCAGGCGACCGCCTTCCCGCAGGCGACCGCTTTTCCGCAGGCAGCCACTTTCACCCAGGCAGCCATCGAGGAGGACGTCGGATGACCCTCACTGTGAACGGCAAGGCCATGCAGGTCCCTGCGGGGACCACACTTCACCAGCTCATGGTCGGCATTGTCGCCATGGGTCATGGAACCGCTGCCGCGGTCGACGGCATCGTCGCCCCCCGAAGCCGGTGGGAGAACCTGGAGCTGCACGCCGGCCAGCACGTGGAGATCCTCACCGCTACCCAGGGAGGCTGACGTGGCCGATGACACTTTCATGATCGCCGGTGAGGAACTCGGCTCCAGGCTGATCCTCGGAACCGGCGGCGCGCCGAGCCTCGCCGTCATGGAGACCGCGATCAACGCCTCCGGGACGGCCATGTGCACGGTGTCCATGCGGCGCGTGGACACGACGACACCCGGGTCGGTCCTGGACATGCTGGCCCGGTGCGGTGTCCGGGTGCTACCCAACACCGCCGGATGCCGGACTGCACACGAGGCGGTCCTCACCGCCCAGCTCGCCCGCGAGGCACTCGGGACGGACTGGGTGAAGCTCGAGGTGGTCGCGGACGACCACACGTTGCTGCCGGACCCGGTCGAACTCCTCGACGCCGCCGAACGCCTGATCGCCGACGGGTTCACCGTCCTGCCGTACACCAACGACGACCCGGTGCTCGCCCGCCGGCTGCAGCAGGTCGGCTGCGCCGCGGTGATGCCGCTGGGAGCGCCCATCGGGACGGGGCTGGGAATCCGCAACACCCACAACATCGAGCTGATCGTCGCCGAGGCCGAGGTTCCTGTCGTCCTCGATGCCGGGATCGGGACCGCGTCCGACGCAGCGCTGGCCATGGAACTCGGCTGCGACGCCGTCCTGCTGGCGTCGGCGGTGACCCGGGCGCAGGATCCCGCGCTGATGGCTGCGGCGATGGCCGCCGGCGTGGCAGCGGGACGGTTCGCGTCGCGTGCCGGGCGGATCCCGCGGCGTCACCATGCGCGCGCGTCCTCCCCCACGCACGGTACCGCCGTGTTCTGACCGGTACCCGTTTCGACCGGTACCCGTTCCGACCGGTACGGACCCCCACGGCATCTGCTCCGCAGGCCGATCCCGCCTACGGCGTAAAGGCGTCGTTTGCGTCGGGCGTAAAGGCGTCGTTTGCGTCGCCGGGAACCGGAAAGGAGCTCCTCCGGGAGGTGGGAAGCCATCCCCGGAGGAGCACGCGTCCCGGACGAGGGCACGCCCGGCCGGTTACCACGACCTCAGCGTGTCCCACGCCCCGTGAGGCTGCCCCTCCCCCACGTCCACCACCGACAGTAGCGGAATCATGACCGCAAGGAAGGAGGTCGGATATGACCACTCCGGCTGTTCTCAGCCGTCCGGGTCCGATCACGCGACGCGTATGGGACCCCTTCGCCGAGTTCGGCGACCTCTACGACCGGATGGGACGGTTGCTGGACGTCTCGTTCCCGGAGCTCGCGTCCAGGGAGCGGCGTTCCTGGGCGCCAGCAGCCGATATGGAGGAGACGGAGGACTCCTACATCATCGACGCGGATCTGCCCGGCGTTCCCGCGAAGGCCGTCAACATCGATGTCCGGGGGAACGAGGTCACCATCACCGCCGAGATCCAGGATCGGCAGCACCGCGGTGTGATGCGCCAGCAGGCTCGTCGCACCGGCCGCTACGAGTACAGCGTGCGGTTGCCAGGGGACGTCAACCCCGACAACAGCGAGGCCCGCCTCGCCGACGGGGTGCTACAGCTGCGCCTGCCCAAGGTTTCGGCGACCGCGAGCCGCCACGTCCCGGTCATCGATGCCGGCGAGGGCCAGGCCGGCGAGACTCGGACCGCCGGTACGTCCGGAGCTCGTTCCGGTTCCGGTTCCGCGTCCGGCTCCACGACGTCCTGAACCGATCGGCCGTGGTTTCTCTTTCTCATCCATCCTCATGACACGAAAGGGAAACCACGGTCCGACACCGCCGCACACCGCCGCACACCGTCGCTGCGAAATTCACGATGTGAGATTCACCGCTGCGAGATCCAACGCTGTGAGATCCAACGCTGTGAGATCCAACGCTGTGAGATCCAACGCGTTCCGGCGAGTCACGACGAGACCGCCGGGGCGTTGCCGACGGGAGCTGCGACCATAACGGCAGGCACGCCAGACACGGGCGACAACGCCGAAATACCTGCGCCCGGGTCAGCGGCGTTCCCATGCGCCGCATTTGGCCGGATAGCGAAAGGAAAACACTCCCGTGGCTGTCCCCAGCGTTTCTTTCTCGATAACGGTCCGGCTCGAGGTGCCGGCCTCATCGCAGACGGTCGGCGAAATTACGACAGCCGTGGGTAAACTTGGTGGAGCGGTCACCGCACTCGATGTCGCGGAATCGCACGCCGACCGGCTGATATTGGATATGACCTGTCTGTGCGCAGATTCCGACCAGGCACAGTCCATCACGGAAACGCTGCGGTCGATGCCCGACTTCGTCGTCCGGCGAGTCAGCGACCGGGTGTTCCTGTTGCACCTGGGCGGGAAGATCGAGGTGACGAGCAAGGTTCCGCTGCGTACCCGTGATGACCTGTCAATGGCCTACACACCCGGTGTCGCCAGGGTATGCCTGGCAATCGCCGACCGACCCGACGACGCCCGTCGGCTCACGGTCAAGCGCAACAGCGTTGCGGTGGTCTCCGACGGGTCGGCGGTTCTCGGACTGGGCAACATCGGTCCGGCCGCGGCAATTCCCGTGATGGAGGGCAAGGCCGCACTGTTCAAGCGGTTCGCCGACATCGATGCCTGGCCGATCTGCCTGGCCACCCAGGACGTCGATGAGATCGTCCGGACCGTGACCCTGCTCGCGCCGGTCTTCGGCGGCATCAATCTCGAAGACATCGCCGCACCCCGCTGTTTCGAGATCGAACGGCGGCTGCGTGAGCTGCTCGACATCCCGGTGTTCCACGACGACCAGCACGGCACCGCGATCGTCGTCCTCGCCGCACTCACCAACGCGCTGCGGGTGGTCGGCAAGTCGCTGGAGTCCGTGCGGATCGTGACGAGCGGGGCGGGCGCGGCGGGAACCGCCGTCCTGCGCCTGCTGCTGCGGGCCGGCGCCGGCTCCGCGGGCGGCAGCGTCATCGTGTCCGACATCGGCGGCATCATCTCGCGGTCCCGCGACGATCTGGACGACAACGGTCGGTGGATCTGCGAGCACACCAACCCGGACGGAGTCTCGGGGACGCTGCGTGACGCCCTCGTCGACGCCGATGTGTTCGTCGGCGTGTCGGCACCGGGCATCCTCATCGGCGCCGACATCGCGACCATGGCGGGCGACGCGATCGTCTTCGCACTGGCCAACCCCGACCCGGAGGTTGACCCCACGGAGGCCCGCAGGTACGCGACGATCGTCGCGACCGGCCGCTCGGACGAGCCGAACCAGATCAACAACGTGCTCGCCTTCCCCGGTGTCTTCCGGGGACTGCTCGACTCCCACGCCCACGACATCACCGAGGACATGCTGCTGGCCGCGGCCGATGCGCTCGCGGCCGTCCTGCGCGAGGATGAAATCAATCCGCTCTACATCGTGCCGAGTGTCTTCGACGAACGGGTGATGCCGGCCGTGGCCGAAGCCGTCAGCGGTGCAGCACGAACCCCCGCGGGGGTCGCCGGTGTCGCGGGGGTCCCGCGGTAGGCGACCCGCCGGCTCCGGACGAACGATCACCGAAATGGCTCGCCAGGTGGACAGGTCGGTAAATTGATTTAGCTAGTTTGACGCTATCTCCGAATGTCGCTAACGTCACACTTCACCCCGTGGTCACCCTCCACGGAGGGGTCTGTAACAGACCCGTGCGTCGAAACGTCGACCGCACTCGTCAGGAGGTCGAAGCGTGTCACCTTCCACCAGTCCACCAGATTCAAAACTCCTGGTAGCCAAAGAGAACACCGACGGTATCTGTCCTGAATGCGGAGATACCGCCTTACAACGTTATCCGGTGCTGTCCGAGGGCGGCTGGTTCGAAGTCGTCAAGTGCCGCGAGTGTCTCGCTTCGCTGTCCCGCACGCCCTGGTCGCGCCTTGGCACGGTCACCCGCCTGGAGGACACCCTGTGATGGGCGGGAAGATCGTGGGTGTGGACGTCGGAGGCACCTTCACGGACGTGGTCGCCATCGAGGACGGCCAGATCAGGGTCGCCAAGGTACCGACGGACGTCCGGACGAGCGAGACCTCGGTCCTGCGCGGGGCCGCGGACGTCGACGTGTCCACGGCGAACGTGTTCAACCTGGCCAGCACGGCCGGCCTCAACGCGATCATCACCAGGCGCATCCCCAAGGTCGCCTTCCTGACGACGCTCGGACACCGCGACATCCTGGACCGGGGCCGGCTGGTACGGCCGTGGACAGCGCTGACCGACATGTCGTGGCGTCGGGGCATCGGTGACGCCTCCCGTCCGCTGGTGCCGCGCTACCTGCGGCGCGGCGTCAAGGAGCGGATCACCGCCCAGGGCGGCGTCCTGATCGGACTCGACGAGGACCAGGCGCGCGAGGAGCTGCGCGTTCTGGCGTCCTGCAACGTCGAGGGTGTCGCGATCTGCCTGATCAACTCCTATGTCGACGGAGCGCACGAGCAGCGTCTGCGCGAGCTGGTCGCCGAGGAACTCGGCGACGTGGTCTGTTCGATCTCCAGCGAGGTCTCGCCCCTGGCCAAGGAGTACGGACGCGCCTCGACCACCGTCGTCGACGTGATCATGAAGATCAAGTACACGCAGTACACCGACCGGTTGGGCGCCGGTCTGCACGACCTCGGTTTCACCGGGACGTTCAACTACGCGGACTGCTCGGCACGGCTGATGCCGGCCGACTACGCGATGGAACAGCCGTACCGGCTCGTCGTCGGCGGACCGGCCGCGGGAACGGTCTCCAGCGCCCACTTCGGGCGGTTGATCGGCGACGAGCAGCTGATCTGCGCCGACGTCGGCGGTACCTCGGTCGACATCAGCGTGGTCATCGACGGGCAGCCGTGGTCGAACTCGACCTTCGAGCTGGAACACGACCTGGTCATCAACGCGCTGTCCACCGACATCGTGACGCTGGGCGCGGGTGGTGGCAGCATCGTCGCGGTCACCCCGACCGGCGAGATCCAGGTCGGGCCGGACAGCGCGGGCGCCGAGCCGGGGCCGGCCTGTTACGGCCAGGGCGGCACCCGACCGACCCTCACCGATACCGCACTGCTGGCGGGTGTGCTGTCCGCGGACGGCTTCCTGGGCGGCACGATGATCCTTCATCCGGAACTCGCGGAGGCCGCCTTCAACAGCCTGGACACGCAGCTGTCCCTGGCTCAGCGGGTGCGGTTCGCGTGGAGGATGGGCCTGAACAACGTCGCCGAGGGCCTGCTGAACATCGCCATCCGCCGTGGTATCGACCCGCGGGACTTCAGCCTGGTCGCGTTCGGCGCAGCTGGACCGATGCTGCTCCCATCGCTGTTGGATCTCGTTCCCCTGCGGCGAGTGATCGTGCCACCGCATCCCGGCCTGTTCAGCGCGCTCGGCCTGGTGAGTTCCGACCAGGTGTTCTCCGACCAGCGCAGCGCCTACACATTCCTCTCCCCCGAGTCCGCGGACACCGTCGACCGACTCTTCCGGGAGATGGAGAACGGTCTGCTGAGCCGCCAGGACATCGACGCGAGCGCGGTGCGGATCGTCCGCAGCTTCGACGGCCGGCTCTACGGCCAGAGCTGGGAGACGCCTTTCGTCGAGGTGCCCGCGGGGCCGATCACCCCTGACGTCGTCACCCAGATGATCGGGACCTTCCACGACGCCTACGAACGCCGCAACAGCAACCGCTTCCCCGCCTTCCCCGTCCAGGGCGTCACCTTCCGGGTACAGATGATCGTCCCGTCCGACAAGGCGGAGTACCCGAAACTGGAGGTCGCGCCGGACGTCGTGCCGCCGGTCTCCGGGACGACGGCGATCCGTTACCTCCTCGAGGAGGACGTCCGGGCGTCCGAGTACCAGCGCGCGGACCTGTTGGCGGGACATCGGATAACCGGCCCGGCCGTCATCCGCGAGTCCATGTCCACGACCTTCGTGCCGGCCGGCCACACGGCCACCGTCGGCGAATACGGCGAACTCAGCATCGTCTAGTGGCCAAAGGCCGCGCGATCATTGCTCTTTCCGTACGGCCGGAGGCCCCCATGGCTCCAGTGCCCGTACCAGGACAGAGCCCGAGTCAGCCACAAAGCCTGAAAGGGGTGCGGAAGATGACGACCCAGACCGAAGCTCGAAGCGCGTCCGGGACCGCGCTGCGAGACCTCAGCGACGCGGAGTTCGAACAGACCTACCAGTGCGACCGATTCACCGCAGCAGTGATTTCCAGCCGTTTCCGCTACATCATGGAGCACGTCTGCAGCCAGCTCATCACCTATGCGTTCTCGCCGCAGATCCGCGAGTCGACGGACATCTCCGCCGCGGTGACGGGTCCGCCCTCGCTGAACTTCGCGATGCCGGCGGTGGCCCAAACGATCCCGCTGTTCTTCGGTTCCATCCCGGACGCGGTCCGCATCGCCCTTGAGGAATACGGCATCGACCGGATGGTCCCGGGCGACGTCATCATCGTGAACGACCCCTACCGGGTGGGGACGCACCTCAACGACGTCTGTTTCATCCGACCCGTTTTCAACGCCGGCGAGTTCGTCGGCGCGGTGACGATCCGCGCGCACATGCTCGACTGGGGCGGTCGGGCCATCGGCGGGTTCGAAGTCACCAAGACCAACCTCTACGAAGACGGTCTGGTCCTGCCTCCGACACTGCTCTACAGCGCCGGCAAGCCGGTCAGGTCGACGTTCAGCCTCATTCTCGACAACACCCGTTTCGGCCCGATCGTGCTGCCCGACATCCAGACCATCCACACTTCGCTCGAACTCGGCGCCGGCCTGCTCGGAGAAACCCTGGAGAAGTACGGCCTGCCCGCCTATCTCGGCGGCATCCGCTATGCCTGCGATGCCGCCGCGGAAACCATGAGGACCGCGCTGGAACGCCTGCCCGACGGCGTCTACGAGGGTGAGGAGCGGCTCGACAGCGACGGCCTCACCGACGACACCGAGCATGTCGTCCGGGTCCGCATCAACAAGCGGGGCGGTCGGGCCGAGTTCGACCTGAGCGGATCCTCCCCGGCCACGAACTCCGCCATCAACTGCTCGTGGTTGGACGCGAAGACCGCCGTGGCCATCGCGCTCAAGTACCTCATCGACCCGCGCAGCCCGTTCACCTCGGCCTCGCTGCGTGACGTCGACGTGCTCCTGCCCGCCGACAGCATCATCAACCCGTCACCTCCGCACTGCTGCATGTTCTACTGGGAGCCGGTACTCGCGATCATCAACGCGACCTTCCACGCCATCAACGGCGTACTGGGCGAGAACGCGGTCGCGCCGGACTCCTGGGGTGGCACCATCCACTTCGCCAGCGGTGTCACCGCCGACGGGACCCCGTGGTTCAGCTCGGCCGGCGCGACCGTCACACCGTCGGGGCCGTGGGGCGCCACCAAGGACGGTGACGCCGACTCCAGCCAGCTCATGGTGATCCTGAACCTGCTCGACGGCGGGACCGAGCAGGGCGAGGCCGACAACCCCGTGGTCGTGCTGCGCCGCGACTACGTCCCGGACACCGCCGGCCCCGGCCGGTACCGCAGCGGTTCGGCCAGCGTCACCGACAGCCTCTGGTTGACCCCGGCCGAGCACCGGATCTCGACGTTCCACGTCAAACGGCCCCCCGGCAGCGGCGGCGTGCACGGGGGGCGGGCCGGGACCCTCGCCGGCGGCTGGCTGTGGGATCCCGCCACATCCCCGGTCGCGGAAAAGCCCGACCTGCTGCCGCTGACGATGTCGGGCCCGATCTACGGCACGGCCACCCCGCTGATGGGTGTGGTCAACCCGCAGACCAATGAGCTCGACCCGGACGGCGAGTACCGCTTCCTACTCACCCCGGTCCAGGCCTCGGCCAACACGATGATCCGTTTCGTCTGCAACGGCGCGGGCGGCTGGGGGAATCCGCTGGAACGCGATCCGCGGCAGGTTCTGCACGACGTGCGTGACGAGTACGTCACGATCGAGGGCGCCGCACGCGACTACGGCGTCGTCGTCGTGGGCGACCCGGTCAGAGATCCTGAGGGCCTGTCCCTCGACACGGCCGCGACCGAGGCGCTTCGCGCGTCCCGCGGCGTGGTCTGAGAGCAGGGAGGGTCCGGTTCCCTCCCCCACCGACGGGGTCGTGCCGGCCGCCCGGCGTGGCTGGCACGACCCCGTCGACGGCCGTCGTCATGTCCCCTCGGACCACGCCGGATCACGGCCTTCTCCTCCGGCGGGTGCGGTTGACCTGCGCAAGGTGTCGAGGACCGACAGTCCCTGTCCGACGATCTCGGCCATGATCTGGTTGACGCCCTCGGCACCGTTGAGGATGGTCAGGTTCGACCCTGCGATACCGCGGGCCGCCGCTTCGACAAGGGCGGGCAGTGCCTCGATGACGCTGTTGGCGGCGATCAGCTCCTGGTTGCCATCCCGCAGCGAGCCGGCCCGAGCCGCGATGGCGTCGGCCCGGGCCTGTGCGACGATCCGCTCAGCGTAGGCGGTTGCATCCGCTTGAACCTTCGCGGACTGAGCCTCGGCCGCTGCCAGCGTCGTGCGGCGGTAGGCCTCCCCTTCGGCCTCGAACTTGGCCTCGTCACGACGGGCTTCGGCAAGTGTGCGGGCCCGGTACGCCTCGGCGTCCGCGGGACGGCGGACCTCGGCCTCCAGCCGCTGGCCAGCGAGCTCCGCCTGCCGACGGGCGAGGGCGGTCTGCTGCTCGATGACCTCATGTGAGGCGCGGGCCTCGGCCAGCGGCCCGGCCTGCGCGGCGTGCGCCCGAGCCTGCTCGGTCTCGGCCAGGAATCCGGCACGCTTGATCGCCGTGTCCCGTTCGTACTGGGCCTTCAGCGCCGCGGCCTCCTGCTCCCGTTCGGCGGCGGCCTGGTCGGCGCCGGCCGCCGCGATGCGGGCCTGGCTCGCCACCGCGGCCGCGTGCGGCGCGGCGAGGTTGGTGATGTATCCGGTGGCGTCCTCGATCTCCTGGATCTGCAGGGCGTCAACGACGATGCCCAGTTTCTCCATCTCGACGTGGCTGCCGTCCTTGACCTCCTGGGCGAGCCTGTCCCGCTCCCGGATGATCTCCTCTACCGTGAGCCCGCCGACAATGGAGCGCAGGTGCCCGGCGAAGACCCGGCCGACCAGCTCCTCCATCCGGTGCTGCTCGGACAGGAAGCGCCGGGCCGCGTTCGCGATCGACGCCGAGTCGTCACCGACCTTGAACACGGTGACGGCACGCACGTGAAGGCGGATCCCCTGGTTCGTGACACATTCCTCGACGATCTCCGCCTCGCGTAACGCCAGTGAGAGCACCCGCGCCTTCTGTTTGACCGGCAGGACGAAACAGCCGTGACCGGTGACGATCCGGAACTGCGTGTCCTGCGCCTGACGTTTCGAACCGGAGATGAGTAGCGCCTCGTTCGGGGCGGGAACGTGCCAGAAGAACATGAGCGTGGCTCCTGGTTTCCAGGGATTACAGGGATTAAGGGAACGGGACGACGATGACGGACCGTGCCGACATCATTTCTGTCACAAGGATGCGCACGTGCTTCCCGATCGGTTCGTCGGCCCACGCGGCAAACGCCTCCGAACCGCCGCGCAGCGGAACGAGCACCTCACCCGGCCCGTTCGCCGGGATCGGGATGATAACGCGGCCTACCGCGCCGACCGGGCTGTGTTCGGCGTCCGATGGCACGATCAACCGCTCCCGTCCCCGGTACGTATTACGACCAGATGTCCTCACTGTACCGATCCGCGGGGACCCGCCCGGGACCCTTGCGGGACCCCGGGGCCGCGACGGGAGGGCCTCGTAATCGACTTCAGGCACTCAGGCCCGGTCAAAAGGTCCATGCCGCTAGCCAACACCCCATCCGTGGATCATACTTCTGTGTGAACGTGATGTGTCGTAGATGTGTCCGGCTCAGCAGCCCGGACGGGTATCGACACCCGTCCGGACCACCGGTAGTCGACGGGTAGGGACCACGGAGGTGGCGAATCGTGCAACCGACAAGCCTGCAGGACGAGCTTCTGGCTGTAAGCAGGGCCGTGACCGAGGCACAACGCCACATCCAACACCTGCGTATGCACGCGGCCAGCTCGCGGGTAGCCAGACGCCTCGAGGCGGACGTACGCCGTGTCATGGAGGACATCGACGACCTGGCGACCGAGACCAGCAGCGGCAGCGGCAGCGGCAACAGCGACCGGGGCGAGAACGACGCGCTCGCCGGTTCCTCGTGCAAGGTGTGCTCCGCGTGCAACGAGCCCGTGTTCGTACCGGCCCGCCAGGGTGAGCCGGAGTTCCAGCCCGAATGCGACGACGAAGGCGTAGCCGGCGGCTGGCAACGACACCGCAACGTCTCGGCCCGGCGCCGGCGCCGGGCCTGGGTGTGACCGCCGCACCCACCGGTACCGCCGCGTCTGCCGTCGGCTCGGCCAGGGCGAGGATCACCGAGCCGACACTGCGACGCGACGCCTGGTGGGTGGGTCCGGTCGTCACCGTGGTCGTGCTGGCGGGGTTCACCGGCTACGGCCTGTGGGCGGCGCTGCGCGACGGGAACTACTACGCGGATCCGTACCTGTCGCCGTTCTACTCGCCCTGCCTGACCGACCGGTGCGCCGACCACGCGACACCACACATCCTCGGCGACGTCTGGACGCTGTCGCCGGCGATCCTGGTGCTCGCCTTCCCGCTCGGCTTCCGGCTCACGTGCTACTACTACCGGCGTGCCTACTACCGTTCCTTCTGGTGGGCACCACCGGCGTGCGCGGTCCCGGACGCGCGGGCGCGGTACACCGGCGAGACCCGCCTGCCACTCGTCCTGCAGAACGTCCACCGGTACTTCTTCTACGTCGCAGTCGTCTTCGCCGGGCTTCTGACCTACGACACGATGATCGCCTTCTCCTTCCCGCAGGGCCTCGGTATCGGGGTGGGTACCGGGGTGCTCGCGGTGAACGCCGTCCTCATCTGGCTCTACACGCTGTCATGCCATTCCTGCCGGCATCTGTGCGGCGGCGGACTGCGCCAGCTGTCCCGGGCGCCGGTGCGTTACCAGCTCTGGCGACGGCTGTCGATCCTCAACCGCAACCACATGAAGTTCGCCTGGGCGAGCCTACTGTGGATCATGGCGACTGACTTCTACATCTGGCTGGTCGCCGCGGGACACATCCACGACTACCACTGGGTGGCGTGAGCCATGGCATCAGCGGAGACACACGCATACGACGTCGTCGTGATCGGCGCGGGCGGAGCGGGCCTGCGGGCCGCGCTGGAGGCCCACGAGCAGGGCGCCCGCGTCGCCGTCGTCTGCAAGAGCCTGCTCGGCAAGGCGCACACCGTCATGGCCGAGGGCGGTATCGCGGCCGCGATGGCCAACGTCTGGCCCGAGGACTCCTGGCAGACGCACTTCCGCGATACCATGCGCGGCGGGAAGATGCTCAACCAGTGGCAGATGGCCCAGATCCACGCGCAGGAGGCCCCCGAGCGGGTCTGGGAGCTGGAGGAGTGGGGCGCGGTCTTCGACCGGACGCCGGACGGCCGGATACTCCAGCGGGACTTCGGCGGTCATCGTTACGCCAGGCTCGCGCACGTCGGGGACCGCACCGGTCTCGAGCTGATCCGGACCCTGCAGAACCGGCTGGTCAGCAAGGGCATCGACGTCTTCATGGAATGCACGGTGCTGCGCCTGCTGACCGCGTCAGGCCCGCCCACCGCACCGGCATCCGCCGGACACCGGATCGCCGGAGCCTTCGCGTACCGGCGCGAGTCCGGGACGTTCGTGCGTTTCGACGCGCCCGCGGTGGTGCTCGCCACCGGCGGGATCGGCAAGTCCTACCAGGTGACGTCCAACTCGTGGGAGTACACCGGCGACGGTCACGCGCTCGCGCTGTGGGCCGGCGCCGCGCTGATGGACATGGAGTTCGTCCAGTTCCACCCGACCGGGATGGTCTGGCCGCCGTCGGTGAAGGGCATCCTCGTCACGGAGGGGGTCCGCGGTGACGGCGGAGTGCTTCGCAACTCCGACGGCCGTCGGTTCATGTTCGACTACATCCCGCCGGTCTTCGCCGCCGAGACCGCCGACTCGCAAGAGGAGGCCGACCGCTGGTACACGGACAAGAAGACCGCCCGGCGACCACCCGAACTGCTGCCGCGCGACGAGGTGGCGCGCGCCATCAACGCCGAAATCAAGGCTGGGCGCGGTTCGCCGCACGGCGGGGTCTTCCTCGACATCGCCTCGCGCCGTGACCCGGCTTACATCCGCCGGCGACTCCCGTCCATGTACCACCAGTTCACCGAGCTCGCAGACGTCGACATCACCCGAGAACCGATGGAGGTCGGCCCGACCTGCCACTACGTAATGGGCGGCATCAAGGTCGACCCGCCCACCGCGGCCGCGACGGTACCGGGGCTGTTCGCCGCGGGCGAGTGCGCGGCCGGCATGCATGGCTCGAACCGACTCGGCGGCAACTCCCTGTCGGACCTGCTGGTCTTCGGACGACGGGCGGGGCGCTACGCGGCACAGTACGCACTCACGGTACCCCCTGGCGTGCGGAGCGTTGTGGACCGCGCTCAGCTCGACGCCGTTGCCGCGCAGGCCCTGGCACCGTTCGACACCGCTGTCGGCAGCGACTCCGCGCGTCCCCCGGAAAACCCCTACCAGCTCCAGAGCGACCTGCAGGAGGTGATGCAGCGCCTGGTCGGGATCATCCGTACCGAGCCCGAACTCGTCCGGGCGCTGCGGGAGATCGAAGCGCTGCGGATCCGCGCCGGCCGGGTCACGGTCGTGGGGCACCGGCAGTACAACCCGGGCTGGCATCTCGCGCTCGACCTGCGGTCACTGCTCACCGTCGCGGAATGCATCGCCACCGCCGCGTTGGCCCGCCGGGAGAGCCGCGGCGGCCACACCCGGGACGACTTCCCGCTCGCGGACCCCGCGTTCGGCGCCGTGAACCACGTACTCCGACTCGCCGACGACCGGCTGGTACTCACCGCCGAGCCGCTGCCCGCGATGCCGGCCGAGCTCGCCCGCCTGTTCGAGGAGACGCCCACCGGCGTGGCAGCCACGGCCGGCTCCGGGTCCTCTACATCCTCTACGTCCTCCAGGTCCTCCAGGTCCGAAACACCGACCGGTGGGAAGGGTGCCTGATGGCCGCGTACGACCTCTCCCTGCGGGTCTGGCGAGGTGACGCCGACGGAGGCGACCTGCACGACTACACGGTCGGCGTCGAGGAAGGCATGGTCGTCCTCGACGCGTTGCACCGGCTGCAGCAGACGCAGACCCCGGACCTGGCCGTCCGCTGGAACTGCAAGGCCGGTAAGTGCGGGTCGTGCAGTGCCGAGGTGAACGGCCGGCCCCGGCTGATGTGCATGACCCGGCTGAACCTGTTCGCGCCGACGGACACCATCACGGTGACACCGCTGCGAACCTTCCCGGTGATCCGGGATCTTGTCACCGATGTCTCGTACAACTACGAGAAGGCCGCGCAGGTGCCGGCGTTCGCGCCGGGGCCGCCCACCGGTGACGACGGACACCACCGGATGAAGCAGCAGGACGTCGACCGCGTCCAGGAGTTCCGCAGGTGCATCGAGTGCTTCCTGTGCCAGACGGTCTGCCACGTCATCCGCGATCATGAGGAGAACAAGCCCGTGTTCGCCGGCCCCCGGCTGATGATCCGCTACGCCGAGCTGGAAATGCACCCGTTGGACACGCGCGACCGGCGGGAACTGCTGCGGGAGCAGGCCGGCATCGACTATTGCAACATCACGAAATGCTGTACGGAGGTCTGCCCGGAGAGCATCCGAATCACCGACAACGGCATCATCCCGCTCAAGGAGCGGGTGGTCGACTCCTCCTACGACCCGCTGGTGTGGCTCGGCAACCGGATCCTGCGGAGGCACCGCTGACCGGCAGCCAGCCAGGCACCGGATACCGGATACCGGATACCGGATGGTTACTGCGAACGCACGGGGTGGGACGATCGGCAGCGGACCTCAACGCAGATCCGGCCGGCGTCGATCCCGGCGAGGATCCCGGTGGCTGCACGCATGGTCCCCCACCCGGCGGCGACGATCGGCACCACCAGATGTGCCGATTTCACCATCCTTCCACAGTCTCCGTACAGAAAGCCCGGGCCGCGCGCTCCCTGCCCATCCTCAACGGGGGGCGAACCGTTGACTCTGCGTTCACCGATCGGTCAGGATTTTCACCGGATTTCCTCAGCAAATGCCAAGAGTTCTCCACCAGACTCGGGATGCACTGGTCGCGGTAGGCACCAGCCACAACACCCCGTGCGAACACGGGTGAATTCGGGTCGCCCACCGTGGGGATTCGGGGGGATGGATGCAAGTGCCGCGTGGGCGTCTTCGGATCGGACGCAGGATGCTCGCCGTCGGCGTGGTCGTCGCCGTCCTGGTGGTGGCCGGATCCGTGGCTGTGGTGGTGGCTGTCTCCTCGTCCGCCGGCAGCAACAGTCCACGTCTGGTCGCGGCCGGCCTCGGAACGATCCGGCAGACGGTATCGAGCACCGGGACCATCCAGGCCGCCAACGAAGCCGACCTGACCTTCGGTGCGTCCGGCAAGGTCACCGCGGTATCGGTCACTGTCGGTCAGCAGGTGGTGGTCGGCCAGGCTCTGGCCACGATCGATTCGGCCGCCTTGGTCGCTTCGGTCGCGCAGGCGCAGGCCAGTGTGGCCACCGATCAGTCCCGCCTGTCCTCGGACCAGACCGCGGGTGCGTCCGACGCACAGTTGAACGCGGACAACCAGGCCGTCACCGCCGCGCAGGACGGACTCGCCGCCGCGCAGCGGTCACTGACACAGGCGACCCTCACATCGCCGATCGCGGGTACCGTCGCGACGGTCAATCTGACGGTCGGCCAGCAGGTTTCCGGTGGCGGTACGAGCGCGTCCGGTGGTGGCGGCTCGGCATCGGGATCCGCTTCCAGCAGCTCGACGGCAGCGTCGTCCGCGCAGGTGGTCGTGGTCGGCTCGGACGGCTACAAGATCGCCGCAAACGTCGACGACACCCAGGTCAACGAGATCAAGAGTGGTAACCAGGCGGTCATCACCGCGAACGGCGTCACTTCGGCGGTGTACGGGACGGTGTCCTCCGTCGGTCTGCTCGCCACCCAGAATTCCGGAGTGGCGACGTACCCGATCACCATTGACGTCACCGGGACTCCGACGGGGCTGCATCTCGGGGCGAGCGCCCAGGTACAGATCATCTTCCGGCAGCTGACCGACGTCCTGACCGTGCCGACCACGGCCCTGCACTACGCCGGCTCCCAGGCACAGGTGTATGAGCTTTCCGGTGGCAGGCAGGTAGCGCGGGCGGTAACGGTCGGCGTGAGCTCCGGCGGAGTCACGCAGATCACCGCCGGCCTTGCCGCCGGGGACATGGTCGTGGTGCCGGACTCGGGTACCTCCGGACGCACGCGTGGCGGCGCCGCGACTCCGACCGGCCAGGCCGGTAACGGCGGCGGGTTCGGCGGTGGTGGTGGCTTCGGTGGTGGTGGCGGGTTCGGCGGTGGTGGTGGCGGGTTCGGCGGGGGTACCCGCGGCGGCGGGGCGAGCTGAGCCATGACCGACACCGAGTCACCACGAACCCCGCTACCCGTCATCGAACTGGACGACGTCCGCAAGACCTATCGGACCGGCGCCCTCGAGGTCGAAGCGCTGCGCGGTGTCAACCTGCGCATCCACGAGGGCGAGTACATCGCGATCATGGGCCCGTCGGGGTCGGGCAAATCGACACTGATGCACATCCTCGGCTGTCTTGACGTGCCCACCGCGGGCAACTACCACCTGGCCGGCGAGGACGTCGGCCGGATGTCCGAGGAGGATCTGGCCCAGATCCGCAACCGGCGGATCGGCTTCGTCTTCCAGCAGTTCAACCTGCTCCCCACACTGTCCGCGTGGCGCAACGTGGAGCTGCCGTTGTGCTATGCCGGCGTCGGCCGGGCGGAACGTCGCACCCGGGCGATCAGCGCGCTGGAAAAGGTGGGGCTGCGGGACCGGATCGCCCATCGCCCGAACGAGCTGTCCGGAGGCCAGCAGCAACGGGTCGCGGTCGCCCGCGCACTGGTCACCGATCCCGCCCTCATCCTCGCGGACGAACCGACCGGCAACCTCGACAGCGTGTCCACCCAGGACGTGCTCGGCCTGTTCGGTGAGCTGCACGCGTCCGGCCGCACGATCGTGCTCATCACCCACGAACCCGAGGTCGCGGCGGCAGCGGGTCGGGTGGTGCGGATCCGCGACGGCAACGTCCAGGACGACACCGGGTCCGATCCCCGCACCTCCACCGATCCCCGCACCTCCACCGATCCGCGGGCCGGCGGCGCTTCGACCACGCTCACCTGGGAGGCGCACCAGTGAGCTGGGCGGAAACACTACGCATCGGGCTGGAAGCGGTACGTACACATCGGTCGCGGTCGGCCCTCACCGTCCTCGGCATCCTCATTGGCATCGCCGCGGTCATCCTCACCGTGGGTCTCGGCGAGGGCGCCCAGGGCCAGGTGCGCGACCAGATCAACTCGCTCGGCAGCAACCTGCTCGTGGTCTCACCGGGCAGCACCACCAGCAGTAGCGGTATCCGCGGTGGCTTCGGCTCGGCCTCGACCCTGACCTCGCAGGACGCCGACGCACTCGCCTCCAGGGACGTCGCACCGGACATCGCCGCCGTCGCACCGGCCAGCCAGCGCAACCTGTCGCTGACGGCAGGCACGTCGAACTGGACCACCACGGTTGTCGGTACCACGCCCGACTGGCTGTCGGTCCGGGCACGAAAGATCGATTCCGGTCGCTTCATCACCGGCCAGGACGTCACCGGCCACGCCGCCGTCGTCGTACTCGCCGCCACCACGGCCGAGCAGCTGTTCGGTGCACGCAGCCCGATCGGCGCGACCGTGACGATCTCCGGGGTTCCGATGCAGGTGGTCGGCACCCTGACCGCGGTCGGGTCGTCCGCCACGGCCAATGAGGACGACCAGGCCATCCTCCCGATCAGTACGGCCGCGAACCGGGTGTTCGGCGGGGCGACCCGCACCTCCGTACAGAGCATCTACCTGGAGGCGTCGTCCTCGAAGACGCTGTCCGCCGCCTACCAGGAGGCCAACAGCGAGCTGCTTGCCCTGCACCACATCACCACGCCGACGGGCGCCGACTTCACCATCGCCAGTCAGCAGTCGATCCTGTCCGCGGCGACGTCGGTGGACCGGACCCTCACCGTGCTGCTCGGCGGGATCGCCGCGATCTCGCTGCTCGTCGGCGGCATAGGCGTAATGAACATCATGCTGGTTTCGGTTACCGAACGCATCCGGGAAATCGGTCTACGCAAGGCCCTCGGCGCACCCCCCCGGGTAATCAGGCGCCAGTTCCTGGTGGAGGCGTCCGTCCTCGGTCTGGCCGGTGGACTGGCCGGCGCCGCACTCGGACTGGTGGGGGCCGCGGCGCTCCCTCATCTGATCTCGCAACGTATCGACATCTCCCTCACCGCGGCTGCCGCGGCGATCGTCGTGGCGGTCGGCATCGGCGTCGGGTTCGGCGTCTACCCCGCCAGCAGGGCGGCCCGGCTGGCCCCCATCGACGCGCTGCGGAGCGAATGATGATCCATCGATCTCCGGCCGAGCCCTCCGTCCAGGACCACGATCAGGAAAACGGGTTCACCGTGTCCGAATTCAGCGTCGCCATGTGCGCCGGCCCCGCCGCCCGTCCGGTCCGGTCCGCAGCCCGCCGTCCCCGGGTCACCGTGGGACGGCTGACCGGACTGTTGCTCGCATCCTCACTCGCCATGGCGGCCTGCGGCGGAGGCTCCAGCGGTTCCACCACAGCAACCGTGTCGACGCAGAATCCGGGGGCGAGTCCGGCACCAGCGGGCCCACCGGGCGTGACGGGGACGGCCGCAGCGGTCACCGGCTCGGCGATCCAGGTGCAGAACCCGTCGGTGGGCCAGGTCACCGTCAACTTCACCGGATCGACGACCTTCACCCAGACCGAGCAGACGACCGTGTCGAGCCTGAACGTCGGTGACTGTGTGCTGGTGACCGGAGCACCCGGAACAACCGCCACGGATGGCGAGATCACCGCACAGAACGTGATGATCAGCAAACCGGAGACAACCGGGTGCACCGGCAACGGCGGCTTCGGCAGTGGCTTCGGCGGTGGCGCCCGTCCCTCCGGTGCCCCCGATCCCTCGACAAGCCCACGGCCGCGCCGCAGTCCGAACGCGGATGCCACAGCCCGGCCGAGCGCGGCCTTCGGCACGGTCACCTCGAAGTCCGACTCCACCTTCGCCGTACAGACCACCGCCCGTGACGGCAGCACACCTACGACACGGACGGTCACGACATCCACCTCGACCGTCTACGACCAGACGGTCCCGGCATCGTCCTCGGCGTTGAAGGTCGGCGAGTGCGTCACCGCCGTCGGACCCGCTGACAGCACCGGGGCGGTGACCGCCACCTCGATCAGCATCCGCCAACCCGGACCGAACGGATGCACCGGCGGCGTCCGCCGGCAGGGCAGCGCGAGCGGGTCCCCCAATGGCTGACGCGCCTTCCCGGGGTCGCCGGCACGGGACTCGCCGTTCGGTCGTGATAGGCGTCGCCGTGGTTGTCGTCGTGGGGGCCGGTGGGGGCGTGCTTGCCGCGACCGGATCGGGCGAGCCGTCCTACCGGACCGTCGTGGTCACCCACCGCACCGTCGAAGCAACGGTGAACTCCATCGGCACCGTGACGCCCGTCAGCCAGGCCTCGGTCAGTTTTCCCGTCAGCGGACGGGTGGCGCAGGTTCCGGTGACGGTCGGGCAGCACGTGACAACAGGTGACGTCCTCGCGGCGCTCGACGCGTCCTCCCTGACCGCCTCGCTCGACAATGCCAGGGCGACCCTGGCCTCAGCCCAGGCGAGGCTTGCCGCGGACCAGACCAGCCAGACATCGGTCACAACGACAACGACGACCACGGCCCGGTCCGCCGGATCCACCGCGCAGGGCGCCAGCTACGTGACCTCCGCGTCCGGGCGACCGTCCGCCACTGCCAGCGCCGCGCCTGACAGAGGTACGGACGGCACGGCGGCGACCGGTGGTACGGCGGCGGATGTCGTCAAGCGCGACCAGCAACAACTGTTGACCGACCAGCGCGCCGCCGACACGGTTCTTTACCAGACGCAGGCCGACCTCACCCACGAACAGGCGGTGTGCGGGTCCTTCCTGAACAGCCTCAGCCGGAGCCCGGGTGACATCACCGGATCACCGGCCCCCACATCGTCACCGGGCGCCGGCCCGGCCACGGGTCCGACGCCCGACGGCACGGACTGCTCCACCCTGCTGAAGCAGGTGCTTGCCGAGCAGGACACCCTGAGCAACGATCTACGGGCTGTCGCCGCGGACGAGGCTGCCCTCGACACCGCGGTCGCCCAGCTGCTGGCCCAGTCACAGGGCAAGCAGCCAGATGCGGGTTCGGGCCAGCCATCGTCGGATGCGGGTTCGAGCCAGCAGCCGTCCAACGGGCCCGAACCGACAAGCACGGCCGGTACGAGTCCTGGCACCGGCACCGGCACCGGGGGGACCGGATCCGCCGGATCCGGATCCGGATCCGGATCCGGGCGCGGCACCCCATCGTCAGGCAGCGGGGCGGGCGGCTCGGCCGCGGGTTCCTCCAGGACGGCGTCCGGCTCCACCCGCGCGCCGGTCTCGGCCGCCCAGATCGCCGCGGACCAGGCCTCGGTCGACTCGGCGAACGCCACCCTGGCTGTCGCCCAGCAGGGCCTGGACCAGGCACAGCTCATCAGCCCGATCACAGGTGTCGTGGCCGCCGTGAACGTCAGGCCCGGCCAGTCCGTCAACGCCGGGTCGAGCACGGCCGCAATCGTCGTGCTGAACCCCGGTTCCGCGGAGGTCATGACCACCGTCAGCGAGAGCAATGTCGCCTCGGTGAAGGTCGGGGCGAAGGCGACAGTCGTCCCGGACGGCACCGACACGCCGACAGCGGGCACCGTGGTGGCGATCGGCCTGCTTCCCACCGCCTCCACCGCATCCGGCGCATCCGGCGCATCCGCGTCGTCCAGCACGTCGGGAGGGGTGTCCTACCCGGTGACCATCGGTCTCACCAACGGTGGTGTCACCGGCGGCGGACAGCTGTTCGCCGGCTCGGGCGCAGCCGTGTCCATCGTCGTCTCCAGCGCAACGAACGCGCTCGCCGTACCGAGTTCCGCCGTCCACACGATCGGTAACCGCCATGTCGTGTCCGTGCTGCGCGGCGGCAAGATGACCAGCGTGCCGGTGAACGTGGGCGCGGTCGGCGTGACGTTCACGCAGGTGACGTCCGGTCTGTCCGAGGGCGACCGGGTGGTCCTGGCGGACCTGAAGGCTTCGCTACCGACGAGCAACACCACGCTGCGCGGCATCGGTGGTGGCGGTGGCGGTGGCGGTGGCGGTGGCGGTGGCGGTGGCGGTGGCGGTGGCGGACGCAACGGGTAGATGCCGTGGTCGGCGGCAGCCCGCGGGCTGCCGCCGACCGCACAACCGCCCCGTCTCATCCGAGTCCATCCCACCTCGTCGGGGTCGGTGACCCGAAACGCCGCCGTAATCAGAACCGTTGGCAACCGATCCGGCGGTGGTCCAGGTTTACGCCCGCATACGAGCGAAGTAACAACCGGCGCAGACAACACCGCAGATGTTTACTTGGCCGCCACACGGCGTCCCCTGACGGATAGCAAACACGGGCTTTAGCCTGACATCCGCCCAGTAAACGCCCTCGCGTTGTTTCCCAATGCGGTACTTCCGGAGGTCTGCTGTGTCCGTTCTTTCTCGTGTCAAACGCCCGCGTCGGGCACTCACCGCCCTCGGCGTCACCGCCGGGTTGGCTGCCGCCTCGGTCGGACTACTCGCGTCCAGCGCACAGGCCGTGGCACTGCCCACACCCGATCACGTGGTCGTCGTTGTTCTCGAGAACCACGCCTACTCGCAGATCATCGGTAGTTCGAGCGCACCGTACATCAACAACACACTGAAGGCCGGCGGCGCTAACCTCTCGTCATCCTATGGCATAACCCATCCCAGCCAGCCCAACTACCTCGCAATCTTCTCCGGCGGCACCCAGGGCATCACCGACGACAGCTGCTACACCCCACAGTTCAGCAGCGCCGTCAACCTCGGCTCCGAACTGATCGCCGCCAGTAAGACCTGGGGCAGCTACAACGAGGGTCTGCCCTCCGAGGGCTCCACCGTGTGCACCAAGAGCAGCACCAAGTATGCCCAGAAGCACAACCCGTGGTTCGCCTTCAGCAACGTGCCACTGAACACCGCCCACACCTTCACCCAGTTCCCGACCGACTACACCACGCTGCCGAAGGTCTCGTTCGTCACCCCGAACCTGTGCAACGACATGCACGACTGCTCGGTCTCCACCGGCGACACCTGGGTGCAGAACAATCTCGGCGCCTACGCCACCTGGGCCCAGACCCACAACAGCATCCTCGTCGTGACCTTCGACGAGGATAACGGCTCCAGCGGTAACCACATCGCCACCGTGCTCTACGGGCAGCACGTCACCCCGGGCAGCACCTCGTCGACGACCTACAACCACTACAACGTGCTGCGCACCCTGGAGGACCTCAGCGGCCTCACCACCCATGCGGGCAACGCCGCGAGCGCGTCGGACATCACCGGTATCTGGAACTGAGCGACCGTGTACGTAGCGGACACCCGCACCCCGTCCGCGTCGGCCGGCCCGGGTTCACACCCGGGCCGGCCGGTCGGCCCCCTGCCGGGTGCGGCCCCCCGCGCCGTGTCCCGGGCGGGGGGCCGCACCGTGCCGCGGGCCATACCCCGGACCGTGCTCATCCTGGGCACGGTCAGCCTCATCACCGACATCTCCTCGGAGATGGTCACCGCCGTCCTGCCGCTGTACCTGGTGGCCGAACTGGGCCTTTCCCCGCTGGGTTTCGGCGTGCTGGACGGCATCTACAACGGGGTCAGCGCCCTGGTCAGGCTTGTCGGTGGCCATCTCGCCGACCGCGGACGGCGGCACAGGACGACCGCCGCCGTCGGGTACGGCCTGTCCGCCCTGTGCAAGCCGGCCCTGCTCGCCGTCCACAGCGTGCCGTTGATCGGTGCGGTTCTCGCGGTCGATCGCACCGGAAAGGGTCTACGGACGGCACCGCGTGACGCCATGATCTCACTTGCCTCCCCGCCTGACATGCAGGCCCGTTCCTTCGGAGTGCACCGCGCCATGGATACCGCGGGAGCCCTGCTGGGCCCGGTCACCGCCTTCTTCGTCCTACGGACGGCGGCCGGGGGGTTCGACGCCGTGTTCACGGTGAGCTTCTGTGTTGCGACCATGGGCGTGTTGGTACTGCTGCTCTTCGCACCCGGACGCATCCTCGAGCCCGCAGCTCCCACCTCGTCCGGTTCCGCACGGGTCGCTCCTGTCTCTGCCGCTCCTGCTTCCGCGGTCTCTCTGCGCGCGGCCTTCGGCCTGCTACGCCGTCCCGAACTGCGGCGGCTCACCCTGTGCGCACTGTTGCTGGGCCTGGCCACGGTCAGCGACTCCTTCGTTTACCTGCTTCTCCAGCGACGCCTGGGGATCTCCGTGCGATGGTTCCCGCTGCTGCCACTCGGCACAGCAGGCGCGTTCCTACTGCTGGCCGTGCCGCTCGGGCAGGCCGCCGACCGGTTCGGCCGGTGGCGGGTCTTCCTGTCCGGGCACCTGGGGTTGCTCGCGGCCTACGGGATGCTGCTCACGCCGGCCCACGGCACGGTGCTGCCGGTCGGGGGGTTGCCGGTCGCGGTGCTACCGGTCGCGGTGCTCGTCCTGCACGGCGCCTTCTACGCAGCCACCGACGGGGTGCTCATGGCGTCCGCGGCCGGCTCCGTGCCGGCCGAGCTGCGTTCCAGCGGGCTGGCCCTGGTCCAGACCGGGCAGGCCAGCGCCCGTTTCGTGTGCTCGCTGCTGTTCGGCGCAGCCTGGACGGCGTGGGGGGCCCACACCGCGCTGGCCGTCGCCACGGTGGCGCTGGCGACGTGCGCCGCGACAAGCGCGGTCCTGCGACCCCTGCGAGCGGTGGAGCCGGCAAGGTGAGCGCGCGTACCCGGCTGGTCATCCTGCTCGCCACCGTTGCGGTGCTTGCCGCGGTCGCCGTGGGCTCGGTGCTGCACGCCGCCGACCGCGCGGCCCGCAGGGACCGCCTGCAGGCCGGCGGCCCACGCGTGACCTCCGGGCAGGTGGCGCTCACCGCAGCGGGTTCGGCGCGGCAACCGCGGCTGGTCTTCCGCAACATGGCCTGGGGCCCGCACCGTGACGAGCTGGCATCGGTGCCGTCGGCCGACCCGTCCGGCCCGCGCACCGCCTCCACAGTTCACTGCCTGCGTTTCTACTCCGCCGCCGGCACCGGGATCTGCCTGCAGGCGGTGCACGGCGCGGTGTCGGACACCTACCAGGCGGTGGTACTCGACTCCAGCCTGCGGGAACAGCGGCGTTACCCGCTGGACGGCATCCCCACCCGTGCGCGGGTCTCGCCGAGCGGCCACCTGGTCGCATGGACGGTGTTCGTGAGCGGCGACTCCTACGGGGTGGGGCAGTTCTCCACCCACACCTCGATCCTCGACACCCGCACCGGGACACTCCAGAGCACTCTCGAGGACTACCAGGTGGTGAAGGACGGGCACGCGTACCGGAACGCCGACGTCAACTTCTGGGGCGTGACGTTCGCCGACGACAGCCGTTTCTACGCGACGCTCGCCACCGGTGGGAAGACCTACCTGGTACAAGGGGACGTCACGGCCCGCACGCTGACCACCTTGCGCGAAAACGTCGAGTGCCCCTCGCTCTCCCCGGACGGAACCCGGCTGGCATTCAAGAAACGGGTGCCCGGCCTGTCCGTTGACGCACCGTGGCGACTGTACGTAATCGACCTGCGGACCATGGGCGAGATGCCACTCGCCGAGAACCGCAGTGTCGATGACCAGGCGGTCTGGCTCGACGACCGCACGCTCGCGTACGCACTGCCCGGGGATTTCGGCACCGACATGTGGACAGTCCCCGCGGACGGTACCGGCAGCCCGCGGCAGCTGATCGAGGCGGCCATGGCGCCTGTCGTTGTCGGCTGAGCCGGAGACGGTCGCGTTACCGGTGCACGGTCCATTACCCGGCCGGCACCGGTCAGGGCAGAATCCCGGGCGTCGCAATCCCGTCAGCGACATGCACCGGCCCGGGTGGCGACGGCGGCTCCCGGTCGGACATCTCGTGATCAGGCATCTCGTGATCAGGCATCTCGGCGGACTGCTCGACCTCCAGCAGGGACTCGCTGTGCCGCTCGGCTTCGAACGCCGCCCGTCCACCGCGCATTCCGAACAGCCTCTTGGAGCGGACCAGGTACACGACCGCGACCACGTTGATGACAAGCGCGCCGACCCGCAACACCGTGACCCGTTCGGTCAGCTCGTAGACCTCCAAGGGCAGGAACACCGACGTGGCGACGGCCGCAAAATACTCCCCCCACCGTTGCAGCAGCCACAGCCCGACGCCCTCGACGATCTGAATGACCGCATAGCCGAACAGCAACCCGGCGACGAGCAGCAACGTGCTCGGTTTGGTGTGGAGAAGGTGGCGCAGATGGGTGATGGTCGGGCTGTTGTCCAGGTCCAGGTTGAGCACCGAGGCGAGCGGCTTCGCGGCTGGGACCGCCCTGTCGAACAGTTGCTGAAGGTCGGCCTCAGACCGGCGGAACCGGAGGATGGCGTAGGCGACCAGCGCGAGCAGCACCGCGCGGACGACGCGTTCCACCGCGAGCAGCCGCAGGACGGTCGCGTCCCGCAGTGCCCGACCGCGCAGCAGCACCGGCGCGTCCTGCGCCGGCCCGGCACCTACCGGATCGCCGAGGACGAAGTCGCCGCAGCGCAGGCACCGCCAGGCCGATCCGACCGGGGTCCGGGCAACCAGCCGGTCGGCGAGAGCCGGCTCGTCCGGGCGATAGGTGACATGGCCCTTACGGGCGCACGTCCGCAGATTCCACTCCACGACCGCCGATCGTAGATGGCAGCGGGTCACCTGGCACAGACCGAGCCAACACGACACACCGTCGGATTTCCGTCAGCCCAACAGCAAGATGATCAATTTTGGGACAAACGTCGGTGGCCGACCGGTCCAGCCGATTCCGGGGGTACGACTCCCGTGGGTACGACTTCCGGGGTAGGTGAGTACGTCGTTCTGCGTACGCCGAGCCCTTCAAGGATCGATCCCCAGTCGGTCGGCAGGGATGCCAACACACCGTAACCTCGGTGGAGTCAGATCACCGGAAATCCGTGGAGGGTGCACCGTGATTGAAGTCGAAGGGCTGACAAAACGCTACGGGGAAAAAACGGCGGTCGACGGCCTGAGTTTCACCGTGGGGCCTGGGGTGGTGACGGGTTTCCTGGGGCCGAACGGTTCCGGCAAGTCGACGACCATGCGAATGATTATCGGTCTTGACGAACCCACCAGCGGTGAAGTGACGGTCAACGGTCGGCGCTATCGTGATTTTTCGGCCCCGTTGTGTGAGGTCGGGGCGTTGCTGGAGGCCCGGTCGATCCATACGGGCCGGTCAGCCGCCAACCACCTGCTGGCGCTGGCGCAGACGCATGGGATCTCCCGCCGACGGGTGGACGAAGTGATCGACCTGGTCGGTCTGCGAGAAGTCGCGCGCAAGCGGGCGGGTAGCTTCTCCCTCGGGATGGGGCAGCGCCTCGGGATCGCGTCGGCGCTGCTCGGCGACCCCGCAACCGTGATCCTGGACGAGCCGGTGAACGGGCTGGACCCGGAGGGCATCCGGTGGATCCGGACCCTGCTCCAGGGGCTCGCGGCCGAGGGCAGGACGGTGTTCGTGTCCTCCCACCTGATGAGCGAGATGGCATTGACCGCCGAGCACCTCATCGTGATCGGCCGCGGGCGGCTGATCGCCGACATGTCCGTTGCGGACTTCATCCGCAGCGCGTCGACCAACACCGTGAAGGTCCGATCGCCGCAGGCGTCCGGGCTGCGGGACCTGCTCGTCAGCGCGGATGTGACGGTCAGCAGCAGCGCGGCCGACGCATTGGAGGTCACCGGTCTGACCGGTGAGCAGATCGGGCGGACAGCGGCCGAGGCCGGCATCGTCCTGTATGAGCTGACGCCGCAGCAGGCGTCGCTGGAAGAGGCGTTCATGGATCTCACCCGAGACAGCGTGGAGTACCACGCCGACGTTCCGATCAACGGTCGGGCGACAGGAGCCCGGTCATGACCGCCACTGCCGAGGCCGTCCCGACCCCGAGCAGCCCACGGGTGACGCCCGAGCCGGGCGTGAAGGTGACCCAGCGGCGGGTGCTGCACTCGGAGTGGACAAAGCTGTACTCACTACGTTCAACTCGCTACTCCCTGCTCGTCGCCCTGGTAATCACGATCGGGCTCGGCATCCTCATCTCCTGGGGGCGGGCCAGCCACTGGGACCAGGAACGGCCGATCGAACGGCTGTCGTTCGATCCGACCCTGACGAGCCTGAGCGGGATCTTCCTCGCGCAGCTCGCCGTCGGGGTTCTCGGCGTGCTGATCGTCAGCGGCGAGTACTCCACCGGGATGATCCGGGCGACGATGGCGGCGGTACCCACGCGGCTGCCCGTGCTGTGGGCCAAGGCCGCGGTCTTCGCCATGGTCACCTTCGCGCTGATGACCGTTGCCTCGTTCGTGGCGTTCGCGGGCGGGCAGGCGATGCTGTCGTCCAAGCACATCTCCACGACGCTGTCGCAACCTGGTGTGCTCACCGCGGTGATCGGCGGCGGACTGTACCTGACGGTCGTCGGTGTGCTGGGTGTCGCGCTCGGGGCGCTGTTGCGCAGCACCGCCGGCGGGATCGCGACCCTGTTCGGGCTGCTGCTGATACTTCCGATCATCGTGCGTTTCCTGCCCTCGAACTGGCGTGACCACATCGACAGGTATCTGCCGAGCAGCGCCGGACAGTCGATCCTGCAGGTGGTGCACGACTCCTCGGCACTGTCTGCGTGGACCGGGTTCGCACTGTTCTGCGGGTATGCGCTGGCCGCGCTCGCGGGCGCCGCCGTCCTGCTGCGACGCCGGGACGCCTGAAGCGATCCTCCGCTGTCGCCGGTCACCGCAACCCCAGATTGCCACTGATTGCAACTTGAATATTACACAGAGTTCTCATGGAATCTGAATAGTTCCTGAACCCGGACCTCAGGTGACCAGCCGACCCTGAAAGTCCACCAGGTGCGCCACAAGGGGTGCACCGAAGGGGGGAACGACGATGCGGCCTCAACTCGGTACCATGATCACGACAATCGCGACGGTCGGTGTTCTGGGTATCGCGGGTGTCACCGCGGCAGCGATCGCCTCACCCGGATCTTCCACGAACCTGAACTCTCCGACCGCGGCAACGGCGGCGGCAAGCGCGTCGCCCACCGGCGGAACAACCCGGCCGAAAACACCGGGACAGGACAAGGACTGGCCCGGCCGCGACCGGCCCGACCCCGGCTGGGCCGACCCCGACCGGCCCGACCCCGGCTGGGCCGACCCCGACCGGCCCGACCCCGGCTGGGCCGACCCCGGTCACGGGGCCTGGGCGGATGCTCCGGCACTACACGGTGAAGCGACGGTGAGGACGGACAAGGGCTACCAGGTCATAGCCGGACAACGCGGCACACCGACGAGGGTGTCCGCAACCTCGATCACGGTCACGAGCGAGGACGGATACCAGGCCACCTACGCCGTGACCGGCGGCACGGCACTGTGGAGCAACGGCAACAAGGCGAAGATCGGCGACTTCACGACCGGCACGACCGTCCTGGTGGCCGCGACCGTGGACGGGGCCACCAGGACGGCCCGGGTCATCGCGCACCTGCCCACCAGCTGACGATCAGCACGGACCTGCGGTGAAATGACCTGAAGTACACCGCCTGCACCGCAGGTCACGGCCGCCCATGATCCCGATGGGCGGCCGTACAGTTGCCCCGGTACCGCCCACTCCAGCCTTGACCGCCACTTCCCTTACGCCTATTCTTCGCTCAATCACATCCGTCGATACGCCGTTTTAGTGAATGCAGCACATTCACGAATGCAGCGCATTCACGAATGGTGTTTCAGCTCATCCGTAGGTTCCGTCGTTGTTCACATGGAGCGCTTTGTGGAGGGTCTTCACGGTGAGATGGGAATGACCGCGGTCCAAGACAAGAACGGGGTGGACGGGCTCGTGGGAACGGCTCGTCAGCACTCGGTCGGGGACCTGCTTCGGCGTACGGCCAAGCGCTTTCCGGACAGGACGGCCCTTGTCGCGGGCGACGTCCGCGAGACATACGCGCAGTTGAACACGACGGTTAACCGTACCGCCCATGCACTTACCGATCGCGGTGTCACCAAGGGTGACCGTATCGCGTTACTGTCGCACAACTGCCGGGAGTTCGTCGTCATCTACCTGGCGCTGGCCAAGCTCGGCGCTGTCCTCGTCCCGGTCAATTTCATGTTGAACGCCGACGAGATCGCGTTCATCCTGCGCCACTCGGGCGCGACCGGGTTCATCACCGAGGATGCCCTCGCCCCGGTCGCCCACCGTGCGCTCCAAGCCGTGGGCCTCACCGGCGGCGTCCGCGGCTGGATCACCTCCTCCGGCGCCTCCTCCGGCGACGGCGCCGCCGGCGCCTGCCCGAAGCACGGCTGGGAGGAGGTCTCCGCGTGGCTTACCCACGCCGACACCACCGAACCGGACGTGACGATCACCGACGACGACCCGCTGCGCCTGATGTACACGAGCGGCACCGAGTCCCGGCCCAAAGGTGCGCTGCTGTCCAGCCGCTCACTGATCGCACAGTACGTGAGCTGCATCATCGACGGCGACATGACCCCGGACGACGTCGACATACACGCATTGCCCCTCTACCACTGTGCCCAGCTCGACGCCTTCCTCACCCCGGACATCTATCTGGGTGCCACCAACGTGGTCCTACCCGGGCCGGACCCCGCCATGATCCTCGACGCCATCGAACGGGAAAAGGTAACGAAGCTGTTCTGCCCGCCCACGGTGTGGATCGGGCTGCTGCGCTGCCCCGCCTTCGACTCACACGACCTGTCGTCGCTGCGCAAGGGGTACTACGGCGCGGCCCCGATGCCGGTCGAGGTACTGCGCGAGTTACAACAGCGGCTTCCCCGGCTACGGCTGTGGAACCTCTACGGCCAGACGGAGATGGCTCCGGTCGCCACCGTCCTGCGCCCCGACGAACAGGTCACCAAAGCAGGCTCGGCCGGACGGCCGGCCATCAACGTCGAGACGATGCTGGTGGACGACGAGGACCGTCCGGTCCCACCCGGGACCATCGGTGAGGTCGTACACCGCGGCCCACACGCCACGCTCGGGTATTACAACGACCCCGACAAGACCGCGGAGGCGTTCCGAGGCGGCTGGTTCCACTCCGGCGACCTCGGGGTCTTCGACACCGACGGCTATCTCACGATCGTCGACCGGAAGAAGGATATGATCAAAACGGGTGGTGAGAACGTCGCGAGCCGAGAGGTCGAGGAGGCCGTCTACCGCCATCCTGGCGTGGCAGAGGTCGCCGTGTTCGGCATTGCCCATCCGTACTGGATCGAGGCGGTCACCGCGGTCGTGGTTCCCAGAGCCGGGACGACCCTCACCCCCGAAATAATCATCGCCCATGCCCGGCAGCAGTTGGCTGGCTTCAAGGTCCCGAAATACGTGGTTGTCACCGGATCACTCCCCAAGAACCCCAGCGGCAAGATTCTCAAACGGGAACTACGGACCGCCCATGCCCACCTCGCCGACACCCGGGTGACTCCAGAACCATGATGCGGAACCCGGTAAGGTCCACGCAGTCCGCTCGGTGGAGACCCGCGGGGTGGCCCAGCCGCCGAGATCGCTACCCGCGTGCATCGACGGATTATTCGATTTATCGTGGTGAAGCCCGGCAGCCTCGCACGGACGACCCGTGCTACTCGCCCGACCTGGCCGGCACGGAGGTCACAATGAACGAAGGCGCGAAAAAGATCTGGGCCCATTCGGGTGACTCGCACTTTCTCGAACCGGATGACCTGTGGCTCCAGATCCTGCCGGCGAAGCAGGCGGAGCGGATGCCGCGAAGCGAGAAGGTCGGCGAGAACGAGGAGATCATCCACGTCGACGGCAAGAGCTTTCGCCGTACCCTGCCGAAGGTCATGACCGCACGGGGTGCCAGTGGCGAGACGATCGTGCAGATGTCACACCGGCCACCGGGCGCCCGCGACGTCACTGCCCGCCTGGTCGATCTCAACAGCGAGGGCATCTGGGCGGAGGTGGTGTACGCCTCGCTCGGCCTGTGGTCGAACATGATCGAGGATCCCAAGCTCGTCCGGGACGCGGCCCGAGCTGAGAACGAGTGGCTCGTCTCGGAGATCCAGGACGCCGCCCCCGACCGGCTCGTGCCTGCCGGGCTCATGCCGTTGCTCTCGATCGACGACGCGGTGGCGGAGGTTCAGCACGCCGCCTCGGTAGGGCTGAAGATCGTATCTCTTCCCACCGGGATACCACCCGGCATGAAGGACTGGAATGACGCCTCATGGGAGCCGTTGTGGGCGGCCGCGGAAGAGGCAGGGATGGTCCTCGGCTTCCACATCGGTACCGAAAGTAACGAACGCGTGCTGTACCGCGGGCCCGGCGGTGCCGTTCTCAACCTCCTGGAGACCTCCTACGAGGGACAGCGGGTGGCCGCCAAGCTCGTCGGCAGCGGCGCCCTCGACCGCCGCCCCAACCTGAAGATCCTCATCTCCGAGGGTGGGGCGACCTGGGTGCCGTTCGTGGGCGACCGGCTCAACGAGGGGTACCGCCAGCACGCCGCGTTCGTGCGGCCGAAACTGTCCCGCGAGCCCAAGCAGATCCTCTACCGCCAGGTGTACGCGTCGTTCCAGCACGACGAGTCAGCGCCGGCGGCGCTGTGGGCCATGGGTTACCAGAACGTGATATTCGGAAGCGATTACCCGCACCTCGAGGGTACGTTCGGTCACACTCAGAAGACGTTGCACGAGCTCTTCGACGGGGTGACGCCCGAGGTACGCCATCGCATCACCCGCGGCGCGTTCGAGGAGCTGTTCCCGCACGTCAGCTCCCCGCCCGAGTAGAAGAAAACACGTCAGTATCAATCCGTTGCGAGTCAGTGAGTACCGGAGCGTCCGGCAGCACCTTCTTCCGGTGCTTCTCCGCCGAGGAAGAAGCGATCTTTCCCGACCATGACGAGTGGCTCGACGACATGGCCCGGCTGTTCGACGAGACCGACTCCACGCTTCGCCAGCGAGAGCGACAACGGCCTGCGCAGTGTCGTGGCCGCCGTGGTCGCCGCGCATAACTACGTCTTGCGCGCCGTCGTGCAGGTCGCGTTCGAGGCGGCGCCGTGCGGCGTCGGCCGCGGCGACGATCCGGACCCGCGAGGCCCGGACCTCGGCGAGTTGGGCACGCACCCCGGCGGTGCACACCCACGGTGTCCGCGAAAGCTGCAGATCCTCGGCGAAGAACCCGGCCCCGACCAGGACCATCAGGAGCCCCACCTGGTTCGCCGGCCGGCGGGCATGCGCCAGCGGCCCGGCTGAGGTCCAGCCACCCGCAGATCGGGGTCGTGGTGCTCTCCCAGTACACGAACCCGGAATACGCGCTGAGCCTGTTGGAGCAGGGCAGCGCCGGCCGGGCGTACCTGCTGAAGGACACGGTCGGTGAGCCGCGGCAGCTCGCGGACGCGGTGCGCGCGGTCGCCGCCGGCCGCTCCGTGGTCGACCCCGCGGTGGTGGATGCGCTGGTCGCGGTGCGGACGCCTGCCCGGTCGCCGGTGTTGGCCTCGCTCACCCCACGCGAGCGGGAGGTCCTCTCCCTCATCGCCCAGGGGAAGAGCAACGCCGCCGTCGCTGCCGCGATCTTCCTGACTGAGCGGGCGGTGGAGAAACACATCAACACCCTCTTCGCGAAGCTCGGGCTGACCGCCGAGCCGGACGTCAACCGGCGGGTCAAAGCCGTCCTGATCCACCTCGCCGAACAGCGGACCGCGGCAGGCTGATCCCGCGCTGAATTCCGTGCTGATATTTCCGTGCTGATTCCCGCGCGCGGGTGGTGGCGCCATCCACGCCGGGGGCCAGCACCCTTGTGACGGCCTCGCCCCACCGCCAGCATCGGCTGCATGGCGGCGCACGGCGACACGGTCGCGGTTCTCGTCGTCGACGATCAGGAGCTGTTCCGTGACATCACGCGGACCCTGATCGCCATGATGCCCGGCTGGCGGGTGGTGGGTGAGGCCGCCTCCGGTGAGGAGGGCGTGGCCCTCGCCGAGCAGGTCAGACCCACGATGGTGCTGATGGACATCCACCTGCCCGGCATCGACGGCATCGACGGCATCGAGGCGACCCGTCGGATCGTCGCCACCGACCCGACGGTGACCGTGCTGCTCATGTCGACCTACGCCGTAGAGGACCTGCCGGCCGACGTCGGGAACTGCGGCGCCGCCGGCTACGCCCGCAAAGACGACCTCACTCCAGCGTTCCTGGAGAGATTCACCGGCCGCGGCTGATGTCACCGGGAGCCGCGGCGGTATCAGCCGGGGACGGCAGCGCCTGCCACGGCACCGGGCCGTCCAGCGCCCGGTCGACCTTGAACACGCCCGGCCCGTACCGGTAACGGGCCAGCGCCCATCGCCGTGTCGGAACCAGGCCCGTCGTCGGTCGGCAGTGGATGCCGGGCCCGCGGCATCAGGTCGTCCGCACGGATGGTCACCACTCCGAGGACGTCCATCAGCAGGCACAGCATGTAGCCGAGGTCGATCTCGAACCGGTGGTAAGAGAATCGGGCCGATCGTGGAAAGACATGACGGTTATTCTGATAGCCCTCTCCGTAGACCAGCCAGGCGCCCAGGTGGTTGTCACAGGAGTCGTCCGGCAGATCGAAGGTGCGCGAGCCGACGGCGTGTCCATCATCGATGGCTCCTGGTAGTGGACTCAGACACCGGGGCTTCTGAGACGTGCCGCGGCCGTGGCCGTGGCATCCAAGGATGGTAGGACCCGGAAGGCCGCGTGCCAGCACCCCTGGTAAAGACAGGCCAGTGCCCCTGGTCCGGGGAATTCCCGCTCTCTACCGTCGGACGCAGGCCACACCCCACCTTTCGGAGGTGTTCCGGTCCCACGAGACGAGGAGGACCCCATGAATGGAAGACGAACACGAGTCCCGGATGAGCCGCCGCCTGCTTTCTGTCATATCGACGCCCGGCGGGCGGAAAAGCGGATCGGATCCGGCCGCAGCCAGTTGAAAGCGAGGCTCCGACCGGTGCGCAGGCTGACACGCTTTCGCGGTATTCGTGTGCCCGCGGCCGTCTCACTGATGATCGCCGTTTTTCTCCTGACGGGGGCTCCCTCCTGCGCGGCGCCGGAACCGCGGCCGAACACCAGTGCAACACCGGCGCCGCGGTCAAGCACCGGTACTGGGAACCCGGACCGCGGGAGCGGGAACGGATGCGCGCAACCCGGCTCCCTGACCCGGTCGCTCCTACCCGACCTCTCAGGCGACCAGATCAGGACAGTCGCCGAGGATCCCTGCCTGAAGTTCGCGCAGCTCGCCGACCGGGTGCTCTCCATCGTCCCCGCCAGCCAGCGGTCCAATCTCCAGGGCGGTGAAACTTCATTCCTGCCGAAACTCACTCAGTTCGCCAACAGGGTGATAGCGGTCAACGACGCGGCCGAATGCGCTTACAAGACCGACCGGCTGGCCATCGGCATCTACCAGCACCAGAACTACCTCTGGTCGGTCGGTGTGGTGGCGGTCATCCGCGGCGACCTGCCCGCCGCTGTCCTGGATGCGGGAGCCTGCCTGCTGATGGAGAAACTGACACCGCTGTCAGGCGATCGCCTTCGCAGCGCGACCAGCGGTCCGCAGCCGGCTGTCTGCGCCGACCACAACACTGTGAGCCGCGGCAACCAGAAGTACACGCTGATGTGGCTCGGCTCGTCCGACCGGATGTGCAACCAGCTCTCAGGCAAGCTCGACGGAAGCTGATTTCCTGTGGTCAATCGAAGAAGCCGAGTTCGCCGCACCCACGGCCCTCTTCGCACAATGTGCTCCTTGCTGTGTGACGGCCTGGCGGATCGACGATCGCGCCACCGGGCACGCCCATCCGCGGGCAGAGAAGTGGGCAAGGAAGTGGGATCCGAAAAGGGGTCACCCACCGCCGGGGCCCAGCGCGCCGGTGGGGGCGGGTGAACCGGCCGGTCGGGGTTCCTTCAACTCAATGAAGATCGAGTGTGTCTCCGTGTCGCCGATGTTCTCGCCGCTGTGCTGCTGGGCGTCGAGCCAGCGCACCTGCCCGGCTGGGAGATCGACCTCGACCTGCCGGCCGTCGGCCGTGATCCGCCGCCGGAACGCGGTCAGCGTGTACATCACGCTGTCCGGATGCCGGTGGGGGCTGGTCCTGTCGCCGGGTCGATCCCGGTACTCCAGGACCCGGAGACGGTCGTTCTCGAAAATCACCGTGTAGAGGCCGGGGTCCGTCACCGCGGGGTCCAGGCACATGAACGCCTCACCAACTCCGTCGTCATGGTATCAACATGCCAACATGGGACTCCAATCCCATGGGATGACGGTACCATGATGGTAATGTCAGTCCCATACGAGCTGACGGGACGCAGCCAGCAGAAGGCACGTACCCGCGACGCGCTCGTCTCGGCCACCCGTAGGCTGCTCACACAGGGGGTGACCCCCACCGTCGAGGACGCCGCGGCAGCCGCCGAAATCTCCCGGACGACCGCCTACCGCTACTTCCCCAACCAGCGCACCCTGCTGCTGGCCGCCCACCCCGAGATCCAGCACGAGTCCCTGCTGCCCGACGACGCCCCCACCGACCCGCTGGCCCGGCTCGACCTGGTGATGCAGGCCCACCTGCGCATCACCCTCGACTGGGAACCACAACTACGCACCGCCCTGCGGCTGTCGCTGGAAGCCGCAGCCGACGCGGAACCACCGCTGCTGCGTCAAGGCCGAGCCATCGGCTGGATCGAACACGCCCTGGCCCCCCTGACCGCGACCCACCCCCACCTCGACCTGCACCGGCTGGCCATCGCGATCCGCTCCGCCGCCGGCATCGAAACGCTCATCTGGCTCACCGACATCGCCGGCCTCTCCCGCGACCAGGCCGCCCAGACCCTGCGCTGGTCAGCCCGCGCCATGCTGCAGGCCGCGCTCGCCGGAAACCCGCCGCCGCAGTGACCGGCTGATCGCTCCTATGGTGGAGCATGCCGCCGGCCAGGGCTATGATCACAAATCCGCCAGACTGGCCCGTGTCCACGGCATCAAGATCGAGGGCTGGTAGCCATCGGAGGACTGGTGGCCATTGCCGAAAACCTCCCGCTCGTACCGGTCCCACACCCGGTCCGGGATTACTCTGGCCACGTAGTAGGGCAACCTCGGATGCTGTAGCAGGGGCAGCCACCCCTGGTACTCCTCATCCCGAGCGGCAGCCACCTCGTCCGCGATTTCCTGGCGGTATGCCATGCACGCCTCGTGGCAGGTGTGGATCCCCGCCTCGCGGGCCTGTCGCGCCGCGGTGGCCCTGGTGGCGGCAACCCGTTCGGGCGTGCGGGTCCACCATTTGCGGTCGGGATTGAGCAGGCTCCCGTTGTTCATCGCCCCTCTCCTCCGGCGGTGGTGTCTTCGGAGTTCATGTTGTCCAGCTCGGCCTCATCGACGAGCACGGCGAGGAGCCCTCCTGCTTCTACATATGAATATGACTTGAAATATGAATATGACTTGGACCGCACAGTGGCGGTGCGAGGCAGGTACCCGTCCGGCGTCGCGAGCCCGACAGCGGTTCGTGCGATGCTCCCCTGGATGACGACCTCTCCCCCGGCTTCTATCTTTCAGTCATTCCGGGAACTCTCGGCGACAGGTTCACGACACCCGGATGCCGATTCAGAATCCCCAACAAGATGATCTAGATCATCGCATCACCATAAATCAGGCAATTACTAGAAATCCTGTACAGAACCTGATAACCCTCAAATTCCGATCGATCCATCCCGTCCTCCGCCAGGGAGAAACCGCGCAACCGAACCGATTACCCGGACCCTCAGGTATCCGATAAACGCGGATATGCCGAAAAGAGAATCAGTCAGCCCGTCGGCTGCCTTCTCCGGCCCATAACCCCGGTCACGTCTCGTCCGCTCCGCTGAAAGGTGGTGGGCGGAGGACGGAGGAGTCCGGACAATCCTGACGGCTGGTATATGCGGCTACCTTCTCAGCTGTCACCCGGAGATCGACGAGTTCAGGTCGCCGCGCCCCGCTCTGGAGCATCGCGATACACACGGCGGCAGGTGGCAGGTCGACCGCCTGCGCGTAGACAACGCCTGGATGAGGGAAAAGCGCAGCCGAGCTTGCCGGGAGTATCCCGATTCCGCTGCCGGCGGCGACTTCCCGCAGAAAATCGCTCGGCGTCTCGCAGCGGGCGATCACCTTTGGCTCCGAGCCGTCCGGGCGTGGCGAGACGGTCCAGAACGCGGCGACCGACGGTAGGGCGTAGGCGCTGTAGACCAGCGGCTCGGCCACGACGTCGTTCAGTGACAGGTACGGTCGGCGGGCGTCCTTGTGGGTGGCTGGAAGGCAGAACACCCTTGGCTGAGCCTGTAGCGGGACATAGCTGAGGTCGAACATATCGGAAAGGATGTTGGGGAGGAGTGCGAACGTCGCGTCGACGGCCCCGGCACGCAGGGCGCGGCTCTCCGCCCACCAGGGGATGGCGCGCAGAATAATCTTGATGTCGGGAAAGTACTCACCGAAGAGGCGTAGCAGATGACGCGCTGCCGGGCAGTAGTAGTTGGGGCTCGCTCCGAGCACAAGTTGGCGACGGCCGGTGCCACTGCGGCCGGTGCCACTGCGACTGGTGCTGCGGACCCGATCCAGTGACGCGGTGACGTGATCCACCAACGCAGGTAGCTCCGCGCGCAGGGCCTGGCCCGCCTGGGTCAGGGTGACCTGTCGAGTGTTGCGGACGAACAAGCTGCATCCCAGCGAGTTCTCCAACGCCCGCACGGAGCGGCTGAGCGCCGGCTGGCTGAGGTGGAGCTTTCCTGCCGCGCGAGTGAAGCTGAGCTCTTCAGCGACCGCCGCGAAGTGCTCGAGCAGCTTCAGATCCACATGCGGACTCTAGCGGCGCACCGGCAACCGCCGCCATGAGCACCAAGCGAACCGGGTTGGCTACGGGATGCGCAGGTATCCACCCTCGGTGGCGAGTCAGGTCACGCAACAAGGGTGATCCCCGATTGATGCGTGAGACGCATAGGTAATTGACCACATCCATACCGGCCAATACTTTCATCGTCAGCAGCGACGAACCAAAGAACACTGGGGTGGGCCGCCCGTTGGAATCGATCTCTCGCCGTATCGACCGCCCGCGGGGGGAGAGAGGCATTGGTGCATGTGACGGGATCGGCGCCGGGCAAAGCGGAGGATATGACCTCCCGGAACGAGAAGGCGGAGACTGATGCGCTCGTACGATGTAAACGTGGACGTGACCAGGCGGACGGATCTTCCTGGAGAACTATGGACGGCCGCCACCGTCCACCTTCCCGATCATATTGATGGTCCGGTTACCGCGTTTTTCGGATTCCCGGGAGGCGGATTCGGCCGCAAGTATTATGATGTCCGCTTGATTCCCGGCTACAGCCAGGCTGAATATCATACCGCCGCCGGTTTAATCTTCGTGGCCTGCGACCATCTATTTGTCGGTGACAGCAGCAGACCCGACGATCCCCTCGCGCTGACCTATGAGAACCTCGCGGCCGCCAACCATGTCACCGTCGAGCACATCGCCGCAAGGCTTGGCGCTGGCACGCTGGCGCCGGGAGTCTCGCCGATCGACGTCACGAAGGTCGTGGGAATGGGTCAGTCGATGGGTGGTTGCCTGCTCACCGTTCAGCAGGCCAGGCACCGCACCTTTGACGGCGTGGCCTTTCTCGGTTGGAGCGGGATCTACACCAATTTCCCTGCACCCGACGGCAGCCGGATCACCTACCCCCTGCCGCGCCGCGGCACCGACCTGCACCCCATCGCAGACCAGGTGCTCGGCGTCGTGTCCCCGGACGAAGAGCACTTCCGGTTCTGTTTCCACTGGCAGGACGAGGAGCCGGAGCTGATGGAAGCCGACCTTGCCACCTACCGCCCCTTCTCCGGCGTGGCCCGCGGCGACAGCAAGACCCCGTGGGGAAGCCTAACCACGCCACCATGTGCGATAACCATGATGACCGAAGGCGCGGTCACAACCGACGCGGTCGCGATTGACGTACCCGTGCTCATTGCGAGCGGAGAGCGGGACGTCATCCCCGATCCCCGGGCGGAACCGTCCGCTTACCGGTCGTCGTCGAATATCTCGCTCGTGGTTGTTCCGCGCATGGGTCACATGCACAATTTCGCCCGGACACGTGAACAGCTGTGGGAGCACATCGCGGCCTTCGCTCGCACGGTACCGAAGGCGAAAGCAACGTGATACGAAGCGTCCACGGGAAGGGCGCGCATCCCCGTGTTCAGGTGTCCCCGTTCCTCTCCACTTCATAGCTTCGGAACCCTGTCCATGGCCATGAAAAAGTCCTCGTTGTTGGCCGGGTAGAGGTCCTCACGGGGGCGTCCCTGATCGGCGCGACGTTCTACCAGGCAACCCTTGCCGGTGCGAGGCTCACCGGGGCCAACCTGACGCGGGCGTGGGCCGCCGAGGCCGACCTCACCCGGGCACGGCTCGACTACGCCAACCTGACCGGAGCAAACCTCGGCATGGCCGGCCTCACCTACGCGTCGCTGCGCGGGGCAACCCTGACGGGCGCCACCCTCGACGAGACGGTCTTAGTGGGAGCCGACCTCGACAGCGCGGACCTGACCAAGGCGAGGCTGTTGACCGTCGGCCAGCTCCTGTCCGCCAGGCTGACCGAGACCACGCGGCTGGACCCCAGACTGGCCGACCGTCCGGCGTTGATCGCCCACCGGGTCGCCAGCCGGACCAGGCCCGCCGCGGGGAGCAATCGATCGACGACCAGCCGCTCGTCGTGACCGAGAACCAACGACTCGAGCTCACGCAGCCGAGGACCCGGTTCGACGCCGAGGTGCTCGACCAGGTTCTGACGGGCCGTGCGGTACGCGGCGAGGGCGTCGGTCTGCCGTCCGACCCGGTACAACGCCGTCATCAACGAGGAAGTGGCGTATCCAGTCGATTCCTGAATCGCGAGCTCTCGGGCCGGCGGCCCGCTGCCCATAGGTCGATCGGTGCTGGAGTGGGAGCGCTCGCTCGCGCGTCTATTCGGCCGGGGACGGGTGGCCGGTGAAATCGAGTATCAGTTTGCCGAAGGTTGTGTCGTTGCCGAGGTGGTCGAACGCTGTTTCCGCCTGGTCGGCGGGGTAGATCGTGTCGATGATGGGCTGGAGCCGGTTGGTGCGGACCAGTGGGCCGATCCGCTGGGCGAGCAGGCGGGTCAGCGCGGTCTTCTCGGTGTGGCTACGGGTTCTGAGCATGCTGCCGTGCAGAGTGAGCCGGCGGGAGAGCAGCTCGACGAGGTCGAGGGGCTGGTCGCGTCGCGCCAGCGCGCCCAGCAGGACGATCCGCCCCTGGCTGGCTGTCGCGGCGATGCTGGCGGCGATGCTGGCGGCGAGGTCGGTGCCGACGAGGTCGAGCACCACGTCGACCGGTCCTGCGGCATCGCGAATGTCGGACGGAGACGCGGGCGCGAGTTGTCCGTGGTCGAGACCCAGGCGGCGTGCGGCGGCGAGCTTGGTGGCGGATCTGCTCGTGCCGACCGTGATCGCACCGGCCAGGTTCGCGAGCTGGAGGGCGGCGGTACCCACACCGGACCCGACCGCGTGGATGAGGACCCGTTCGCCTGGTTGGATGCGGGCGAGCGTGAACAGGGCGTCGTAGGCGGTGAGGAACGCCTCCGGCACCGCGGCGGCGGTGGCGCATGAGGACATCGGCCCGGTTGAGGGCCGCGCCGTGCACCCGAACCCGCACCTCCCGCGGCCCCGGCACCGGGACCGGCCGGTCCACCAACACCGGCCGCAGGATGCCTACGCTGGTGGACAGCGCACCACGGGTGCCGGTCATGCCGCGACCGGTGACGTGTCGACCGGTCACGGCGAACTCGACGGCTCTCACGTCCGGGCCTGTCCGGGAAGGCGGCTGATCGCGTGGCGGACGAGGTCGGTCAGGGCGCCACGGTCGTCGAGGGCGTCGTCGGGAACGCTGTAGTAGGCGCGGACCGTCACGGTCCTGCCGGCCGCCTGGTAGGTGAACGGCCGGCTGCCCGCTGCCTCCCATATCGGCCGTTGCACGTCGGCGACTTTGACGTAGAAGGTGTCCATGACCATCGCGACCTGGCGGCCGGCGTGACACAACGCCCAGCCGCCGAAGAACCGTCGCAGCGTCATCCCGCCCAGCGGCTCGACCTGGTCAAGGACGTGCTGGGCGAGGTCGCGGTGCCCGCTCACGGCCGGGTCGGGGCGGTCCGGGCCGGCCGCATCGCCTCGATGACGAGTTCGGCGACCCGTGCCGAGGAAGCGGGGTTCTGCCCGGTGACGAGCTGACCGTCCCGGATGACGTGCGGGGCGAAGGGCTGGCCTGCGGCGTACCGGGCGCCGAGGGCGCGCAGCCGCTGTTCCAGGGAGAACGGGACGAGACCGGTCGCGGCGACCAGCTCCTCCTCGGCATCGCTGAACGCGGTCAGCTGCCGGCCGTGGACGACGGGGTGTCCTGCGACCCGGATGTCCACGAGCGCGGCGGCGCCGTGGCAGACCGCCCCGACCGTCCCACCCCGGGAGAGCACGGCGGTCAGCAGGTCGGCCAGCGGCGGGTTGTCGGGAAAGTCCCACATCGTTCCGTGGCCGCCGACCAGGATGACACTGTCTAGGCCGCTGGCGTCCAGGTCGGCCAGGTGCTCGGTCGCCGCCAGGCGGGCGAGGGCGTCGGGGTCGGCACGGAACCGGTCCACCGCGCCGGTGACCGCGCCCGGCGTGAGGCTGGCGGGATCGACCGGCGGCTGCCCGCCAGCGGGCGAGACCAGAGTGACCTCGACGCCGGCGTCGGTCAGGACGTAGTACGGGGCGGCGAGCTCCTCGTACCAGAAGCCGGTCGGACGGTCGGACTCGCCGAAGCGAGCCGTCGAGGTGAGAACGAGTACCGCTCGGGAACCGAACACGGCGAACCTCCAGATGGACGTGAGCATGCCGAAACAGACGTGGACAAGGTCGATCAACCAGCGAGGACGTCGCCGGCACTACACGGGCCTACGCGGACGCGGCTTCCGCGCCACTGCCCGAGACAAACCTCTTCGGGTGGAGGGTGTCGGTCAGCCGGGCGCTTCCCGCAGCGAGGTCACGATGTCGTCGGTGACCTGCCGCAGCCGCGACGGCTCGGCACCGGACCGCACCAAGACCAGCACGCCTTGGTAGTCGACCAGCAGCCGCAGCCCGAGAAGGTCCGCGGGCCGGCCCGCCGGGACCTGACCGGCCGCACGGGCGCGTACCACCGCACCGGCGAAGCCCCGTTCGATCTCCTCCAGCCCCTGCCGCACACCGCGGATGGTCAGCTCGTCGAGCGCGTAGGACTCCACCGCGCTGTTCGTCACCAGACAGCCCGGGTCAGGGTCCAGCCCGGTCTCGAATGTCGAGGTGAAATAGCTCCGGACACCGGCGAGCGGGTCGTCGACCCGTTCGAGGTGCTCGGCTACCCGGCGGCGAACCACCCGCTCGATGTAGGCGTCCAGCGCCGAGCGGAAGATCTCTTCCTTGTTCCCGAACGAGCGGTGCAGACTGCCCGGGTGCAGTCCGGTCGCGGCCTCCAGATCCCGTAGCGACGTGGCGTGAAACCCCTGGCGGCGAAACAGCTGCATCATCGTCAGCAGGACCTCGTCCGAGTCGAACAGCTGCCGCCGCCCCATCATCACACCCCAATAGTTGGTCGATCGACCACAAATCTAGCGGATGGGTCGGACTTGTCAACCCACCGCCAGCATGGCCAGCCCGCATCCGGAACCAGGCGTCCTGGACACGGACAGACGCACCCTCGCCGCGACGGGCCACCCCCTGTCCAGGTTCCCGGCCAGAACCTCTCGTCGCACCACGACAGAGTCAGTCCGCCCCCCGACCGCTGCGGGCACTACGCCCGGACGGCACAGGCCCCGTTGGGCGTGTCGCCTCGACTGGTTCAGGTAATGCGCTGGTCCCGCCGGTCAAGAGGAAAGAGCGGTTTGTCCGCCGACGTCCGCCGACGTCCGCCGTGTCGGCGCGACCTGGGCTCGTCGTCCGCCGGTGTTCGTACTCGTCCACCAACGTCCGCCGGCTTGGATACAGCAATGGGTACAGAAATGGGTACACCTGGACGGATCAGAGCGTGCCGCTGGAATCCACGTTACGAGCTTCGGTACCCGCCGCGTTTCCCGTTCTACCCCGATGCTTGTCAGTGCTACGGGCACACGGCGGGCAGGACCAAGCGAGGCTCCAACAGCTCCCGCCCGCCCATGGGATGGCCCGTAGCACGACGTAGCATCTCGTAGCAGTATCGACTAGAATCATAAACATGTCGCAGCCTGTCTCGCATGAGATCACCCAGCGAGAGCTCCGAAACGACTCCGGTGCGATCCTGCGCGCTGTCGAGCACGGCGAGACGTTCGTCGTCACGCGGAACGGCAGCCCGATCGCCGAGTTGGTTCCGCTCCGACGGCGGACCTTTGTCCCTGCTGCACAGGTTCTCGCCATGTTCGCCCACGAGGCGCCGCTCGACGCCGACCGGTTCTTCGCCGACCTCGACGCCGTTGTCGACCAAGGGTTGTTTGGTGACTGATCGCCACAGTCGAGGGCTGCTCGACACGAACGTGATCGTCTATCTTCCCCGAGTGGACCCCGACGAACTGCCGATCGAAACCGCGATCAGTTCGATCACCCTCGCGGAACTGACAGCCGGTCCACACGCCACAAACGACCCCGTTGAACGTGCGGTCAGGATCGGACGCCTTCAAAGAACGGAGGCGACCTACGACCCACTACCATTCGACGCAGAAGCCGCACGCCACTACGGTCCCGTGTACGCGGCCGTACTCGCCGCGAACCGGACACCGCGGCGCCGTCTTGCGGACCTACTGATCGCTTGTGTGGCCGTCGCCAACGACCTTCCGCTGTACACAATTAACCCTGACGACTTCACCGGCCTTGAAAGGCTTGTCCGCGTCGTGCCCGTCACCCGTCCACGATAGTTAAGGTCCACTTGACCGGCCGAGGTGCATGCCTTCAAGGTCCGGGAGATCCGGGAGGAACAGTGCCTAACCCAAGTCGCGCGGATCCCGTCCGGAAGCATTCCACAGGTTATGATCGGCGTGAGTTTGTCGTTGTGTACGATTTTTGGCCAATTTAGCGTACCCAACAACAAACTCACGCGGATCTTCGGCATAGCCGGCGAACCTGATGTTGGTCAGCCAAGCCATCGAGGCGCCGCAGATCGAGGGACCGGCTCTCTTGGCCGACCCCTCGTGGACACGATCAAGGGTTCAACGTTATCGAGCCTCAAGGAACTGCGACCCGAATCGGTCGGGGCGAGCGAAGTGAGGCGCTGGTATCGCGCAGCGATTCCGTTGGCGGAGGCGGCGTATGCGGATCACATCAAGCGGATGAAGACGCAAGGAGACGACCAGTGACTGACCACCTGAAGGATCCGCAAGCGCGTTCGCGGGAGGACCTCACTGACGAGCTCGCCTTCACCGCCGCCGAACGTGAAGAGATCAGCACCGGTGCGCAGCGCCTCATCGCCCACGCACGGGCATTCCGTCTCACGGAGGTGCGTCGGCGTCAGCATGCGACTCAAGTTGAGGTGGCCAAGGCGATGGGAGTGACACAGGCCCGCGTGTCCCGCATCGAGAAGGGCCAGTTGGAACGCAGCGAGGTTGACACCCTTGCCGCGTACGTCCAGGCGCTGGGCGGCAAGTTGAAGATCGTGGCCGACTTCGGCGACGAGTCGTACGTTCTCGGATAGCTGGTACCACCGGCCTACCGAGGGAGAGACCACGCAGCGTGGTACAGAGCGGGCGCACATCACCCCAAGAAGGATCTTGTCTTGGTGATGATCTGACCGAGAACACCAGGTCAGGGTGGGTGCGCCGCCAGGGACTTGAACCCCGAACCCGCAGATCAAGAGGAAAAAGCGGTTTGTCCGTGGGCGTCCGCCGTGTCGGCCTGACCTGGACTCGTCGTCCGCCGGTGTTCGTACTCGTCCACCGATGTTCGCCGGCTTGGGTACAGAAATAGGTACACGCCGCATGCCCCGGACGATCAATTGGAACGGACCGCGGTCCCGCGTCAAGGCCTGTCAAAGATGTCATGTGTGCCGACCCGTAGCCAGACGATGTGTGCCTCGCCGTCCTTCTCCGGCTCGCCATAACGGAACAGGGCGCGACCATCGCCCGCCCACGTCATCTCAAAGACCCCAGGCTCTCCGCGGAACCCCTTGACCCAATGCCGTTTAGCTTAAGTGGATCTTGTCGGGCGGGTTGATCTTCTGGGGCTGGTGCGGCGTGGCGACGTGCCATCGGTGCTGGCGGGTGGTTTGGTCACGGTTCGTGGCTTCGATGGTGTCCCCGGACCAGGTGTCGGTCGGGGTGCTGGTGACGGCGGTGCCGCGGGACGCGGTGGACGAGGCGGTCGCCGTCTGCGGGGTGGGGGCGCGGCGGGCTGGCGGGAAGCTGCCGCCGCATGTGACGGCGTATCTGACGTTGGGGATGTGCCTGTTCCCGGACGACGACTACGCCGAGGTCGCGCAGAAGGTGACCGGGTCGTTGGACCGGTTCGGTTGCTGGGACGCCGTCTGGTCGCCACCGACCGCGGGCGGGATCACCCAGGCCCGTAAACGGTTGGGCCCTCAGACGATGGCCGAGGTGTTCGAGCGGGTCGCCGGGCAGGTCGCGACGCTGTCCACGCGGGGGGCGTGGCTGCGGGGCCGGTTGCTGCTCGCGATCGACGGGTTCGAGGTCGACGTGCCGGACACCGAGCCGAACGCGGCCGCGTTCGGCTACGCCGGCTCGGGTGAGAAACGGTCGGCGTTCCCGAAGTTGCGGGTCGTCGCGTTGGCGGAGTGCGGCACGCACGCGTTCCGGGCCGCCGAGGTCGGCGGGTGGACGACCAGCGAGAAGGCCCTGGCCCGGGGACTGCTGATGAGGCTTCGCCGGGACGAGGTGCTGACCGCTGACCGGGGGTTCTACTCGTTCGACAACTGGGGACTGGCGGCCGGGACCGGCGCGGACCTGATCTGGCGGGCCCCGACCGGCCTGAACCTGCCGGTCGTGAAAGTCCTGGCTGACGGCACGTTCCTGACCATGCTGATCAACCCGAAGATCACGGGTGTGCGGCGGCGCCGCGCGCTGCTCGACACCGCGAAGGCCGGCACCGACCTCGACCCGGACGAGGCGCACCTGGCCCGGGTCGTCGAGTACGACATCCCCGACCGGGCCGGGTCCGGTGCCGGCGAACTCGTCGTCGCGCTGACCACGATCCTCGACCCCCGTGAGGCCCGCGCCGACGAGATCGCCGCCGGCTACAACGAACGCTGGGAGGAGGAGACCTCCAACGATCAGCTCAAGACCCACCTGCGTGGCCCCGGCAGGATCCTGCGCTCCCGGCTGCCCGACCTCGCCATCCAGGAGATGTGGGCCTGGCTGATCGTCCAGCACGCGCTCACCGCCCTGATCGCCGGCGCCGCCGAGGCCGCCGACATCGATCCCGACCGGGTCGGTTTCGCCCGGACACTGCGCCTGGTCCGCCGTTCCGCCACCGGGACGGCGGACATTCCCCCCTGAGGACTGGAATGCCCACCTGGCCCGGATCCACGCCGAAATCACCCGCGAGCTCAACCCACCCCGGCGCCACCGTACCTGTCCCCGCGTCGTCAAACGCGCCCGCCATAACAGCTACCACGTCAAGAAACCCGACGAGCCCGCCTCGACCCGTCACAACCGACCCGCCACGATCCGGCTCCACCCGCTCCAACCACGCGCAGCATGATCAAAACATGAAGATCAAACTACGCTAAACGGCATTGCCCCTTGACCCGGAGGCTCTTGCGGAAACCGACCCCGGCTTGGAGGTCCTCGACAAACAGGTCACGCGCCCGGAGGAACCGCTCCCGCTGGGCATAGGTGAGCCGTCGGTAGTCAGCCCAAAAGCGGTCGAGCGCATCGAAGGTGGGCACACCGAACATGGTAGATGTCCGGCATATACCTCATGCCGTGCGACGCAGTGTCTCTCCGTCATCAGCGGTGATCTGTCGCGCGTATGCGTCGAACTCCTCGACCGACCCGAACGACAGGACGCATCCCGCAGCAAGATCCGCATCCGCATCCGCAAGTACTCTGTCAAGCCACTCCGGAGGATCAACAAGCTCGACATCGCGGAAGGCTGCCGGCAACTCAGGTTCGTACACGGCGGGCCTCCTCGCTACCGGACTCACCTTAAACGGTACCGCACCCCAGGGGGCATGGAACGTGACTGCGATCCGGGTCGCTGTCACGGTTGCCGTCAAGATCGAGAAAAGAGGACTACCTAAAGTGATAATGGCTGGTCAGAAGGGGTCTGCCGCCAGGGACTTGAACCCCGAAACCGTGGGGTAAACGTGGGGTTCAGTGCCTCGGACGCCCGACCGTGCGGCGAGAAGTGCCTGTGCTGCAAGCAGTTTTGGTGCGCCGCCAGGGACTTGAACCCCGAACCCGCAGATTAAGAGACACGTTTGTGATGTTCGTGGAGGTTCGCCGACGTTCATCAGCTTGAGTCGGCGGGCCTCCGTCGTTCGTTGTCGTCCGCCGACGTCCGCTCACGTTGCTGTCAGCGGTTGCTGTCAGACCCTCCACTGGAAGCCCGACCGTCGACTCCGTCAGATCAGCCCCACAAGAGCTTAACCCCTGAGTTAAGATGCTCCTGTGCAGAGCTGGGAAGTCCTCTTGGTAGAGGAGGTCGCCGAGTGGTTCGTCGACCTGACCAAGAACGACCCCCAGTCGGCCGACCTCGTCGAGGACGCCATCGACCGACTGGCAACCGTCGGTCCAACCCTCGGCCGGCCGCTGGTCGACCGGATCAAGGGCTCACGTCACCACAACATGAAGGAGCTACGGCCAGGTTCGGCAGGCACGAGCGAGATCCGGATCCTGTTCGCCTTCGACCCGGTCCGCCGGGCGGTGCTGCTGGTAGCCGGGGATAAGTCGGGCAATTGGCAGCGCTGGTATGAGACCGCGATACCCGCAGCGGATGAACGCTATGACCTTCACCTTGCCGAGATCGAGAGGAGGGACTACCGATGACAACGATGCGATGGGACGACGTCAAACGCCAGGCCGAGCAGGCACGCCTCGCCGCCGGCTATCCGGTGCGGACCGCCGCCGATCGCGAGGCCGGACAGCGCCGCCTCGACGACGAGATCCACGCCTACCGGCTGGCCGAGGTCCGACGCAGCCGTGCTCTGACTCAACGTGAGGTCGCCGAAACCATGGGTGTATCCGGCCCCCGCATCTCCGACGTGGAACGCGGAAAGCTGGACGTGGTGTCGGTGTCAGTCCTGCGCGCCTACGTCGAGGCACTTGGCGGACGGTTGAAGGTCACGGCCGAGTTCGACGACTCGAGCTACATCGTCGCCTGACATCGCCAGCCGTCACCGAACAAAGCGGTAGCCCGTAACAAACCGCAACGAAGCTGCCCACTGCTCAGCAAGCATGTGGAGTGTGGGTGCGCCGCCAGGGACTTGAACCCCGAACCCGCAGATTAAGAGGAAAGAGCGGTTTGTCCGCTGATGTTCGTGGACGTCCGCCGCGTCGGCATGATCTGGGCTCGCCGTCCGCCGGTGTTCGTACTCGTCCACCGATGCTCGCCGGTTCGGGTACAGCAATGGGTACACGCAGACAAGTTGGAGCTTGTACCTACGCAGCCCACGCGACAAGATCGGGAAACCTGTGCCGCGGCTGCCGCCGACCTGGGTTCTCTCGTTCCGGCCCAGGTCAGCGGCGTTCCGCTCCCCACCAAAGATCACAGATCGGACCATATGCTGACCGTTGCTACTGGCACGCGAATGGCACGAAACGAGTTCCGGTGGCTCGGTGCCGGTTCGACCGGGTACCTTGCGTCGCCGACTCTAGTTGGCTAGGTCGGCCAAAGCCGTACAGGGTCGTTCCCCTCGTCTCTGGGCGTCAATGGTCACCCTCACCGTCAGCCGGGGGCTGTGCGGAGGTTCCAGGGGTTTGGGATGGCTCTCGGGAATCGGCTCGCGGCCAGCGGGCACGGGCAAGAGCTCGACAGGAGGCAACCCAGATGGTACTGATTGCGATGGTTGCGTCAGGGTACCCGAGCGCGACGATGGCCACGGCTGCTGCCAGGACGAAGACCGTCCCAAGAACGACGACTCGCGTGTGGGCTGCATCGGAGTCCACCTGCCTTCGGCGCGGGGGCTGCGGGTCGAGCCCGGGGGAGGTTCCGCTTGTGGATCTCGTTGGCATGCGTCAAGGATCGGGGGAGCTGCGCTCCTAAAGGAACCCCGCAAAAACATGTATGATCCAAGTGTGGTTGAAGACCGGCCTGATCCTGCAATCTTGGATGATCTGCTGAGCGATGCCGACAGGTTGGGCTTCCCCTCCCTCAATGAACGCCTGGTGCGGGAATGGCATCAGAAAGGTCTTATTGGAAGCCCTTGCCGTCTATCGCTCGGCCGGGGGCGTGGACAAGCACCGGCTCTCTACAGCTCCGAGCAGCGGGCGCTGTTCATTGCAGTCGTCCGCAATCGTGCCCGAGGATACAAGTACACGACGCTTGCGACAATCCCGGTGTGGGCGTGGCTGAACTTTGGCGAGGACTGGGTCGAGATGGGCCAGTTGCGGCGCGCTCTCCGCACCGCCATCGGTCCGAATCCGCGTCGCTCGGTGAAAGCCGCCTGCAAGGCGGCAAATGTTTTGGTGTGTCAGATAGATTTGCATCATGCAAGCTACGAAGCGAGGACTCGGCTCCGTAAGGAGATCAGCGCCGCACTGAACCTCGGCCAGGTAAACTATGAGTGCCTTCGCGCAGCCGTGGCAGGAGTCTACGAACCGTGTGGTGTTGCAATCGTTCGTGGCCCTGCCGGTGCGCCGCTCACCGTCGATAGCATTACGGCGCTGCTCGACGCAAGAATCCGCGGAATGAAGGAGCTCTATTCTGCAACTGACGAAGCCTTACTCCTCGCGCGGTCCCGACATCAGGAGAGCTGGCCAGAATATCAGGCGCGACAGGCAGCGTACTCGGCCGAGGCAGGACCTCAACTCGCTTCGCTATTCGCTCCATCGGACGTTACAAAACAGGTGGAGGACTCCGTGTCGGAAGTCGTTTTGCTACTTGGCATCGAGAGGCAGCGGACGGACCGTGCGGCACACATGGACGCTCATCGGTGACCCCGACCCTCGTCACAGCGGTCGCGCAGCGGCCTTGATTACTAACGCGTGTGTCACGTGGCGCAGGTCGGGGATATTTCATTGTCTGAACCTTGCACCGATGGCGCGTCGCTGCTCCCCGCAGCTGGGAGATTCTTCAACTTCGACTGCTTCCGGACAGTCCCAATTCCTACAGCAAAAAGATTAGAGCCAAGGTACCGGCCATGATTGCAAGTACCGTCCCCCACCACTTATGAGCTGCCGCGTAGCGGGTCCGCCTATGTGGCTTTTCGCACTACGCCGGAAGCTGTATCTGATCAGTTACGCCTATCAAGTGCCCGACGTGGCGGGATGTAGCCAACCTGGGGTATTTATCCGGAATCCGACTGCGGAGTGTCTACCGAAACCAGTCACTGTTAGCGATTGATCAAATACGATCCGGCGTAGTGCAAAGAGCCGCCTATGTCCGCTGACGTCCACCGGTGCAGGTCGAGGTCTTGATTCTTTCTGTGGATATTCACTCGCGTCCGTGGTCGTCAGGGGGCTTGACTACCACGTTTCAGAGTCGGGTTCGGAGCAGTCCTGGTGTCAGGACGGCGATGTGGTCGCAAGGGCGAGTCTGCCCGTTGTGACCTTGCTTTTGCCGTTCCCAAGAACGACCCGCATTCGTACATCCACGGATTCGCCGAGGAAGCCGGCGAGGCCAACCGCCCTGCCTGCGATGACGGCCGCTTCCACGGGCATCATCGGCACGAACAGCATCTTAGAGGAGTGAGGCTCCAGGCGGAAACCAGGTTCTGGATTGAGACGAAATCCCGGCTGCTGGAAAGCTACGCCCCGCGGAAGGATCGCTTCCACCTTGTCGAGACTCACCGCGAGCCGGCCGATGTTCGTGACCTCCACGGCCAGACACTCTTCACGGTAACCGTACTCGGCGCCTTGGCTGCGAAGGTTCGCGAAGATCTTAGGTGGCCCCGTCAATGCCCCGCCGTCACCCACCATCGCGACGCGCAACACCACTTTGACCCGGCTTCCCGTCAGGAGGTAGTTCGTGCATTGCCACCCCAACGAGAGGCAAGCTACGCAGAGACTGATGATCGCAACGACCAAAGCTCCGGTCATGCCCGTATCTTGCCAGCTCGATCCGGCCGCACTGCCGTGCGGGTACCTGCTAGGGACTTGCATCGCGTGCGGATGGCGAAGTGGCGCCGACGATCCTGATTCTTTGGGAGATGTGGCCTGCCGCTGCTCCAGTTGCCGCTCGACGACGCCAACAGTGTGCAAGGAACCA
>NZ_CAKKTK010000009.1:0-75886 GCF_920656135.1 Frankia sp. Cppng1_Ct_nod
CCGTCCTGACCGGATGGCGGGAGGCGGCGCTGCGCCGGGGGGAGGCATGCCTGCACGCGCTGCTACACAACGCCCATGACGTCGTTCTCGCCGTCGAGGCGGACGGGCGCATCAGCTTTGTCAGCTCCGCCGTCGAGGTGATCCTTGGTTGGCGGGCCGCGTCCTGCGTCGGTCGTAAGCTGCCCGACGCGGCCCACCCGGACGAGGCGGTCACCCTTGCGGAGTTCCTGCGTTCGGCCGGGGATGTCGGGACCGCCGGCGTCCGTGACATCCGACTGCGGGCACAGGACGGTAGCTACCGCTGGTTCGACATCGAGGCGACCGACCTGCGTGCCCAGCCGGAGGTGGCCGCCATCCTGCTGACCTGTCACGAGATCGGTGAGCGCAGGGCTTTGCAGGATGAGTTGCACTACCAGGCCCGCCATGATGCTCTCACCGGACTGCCCAACCGGGCAGCGTTCCTGCACCGGCTCAACGCTGTTGCCGCGGATCAGGAAACTTCGACGTTCGCGGTCCTGTTCATTGATCTTGATCGGTTCAAGCCGCTCAACGACACCCACGGTCATGCCGCCGGCGACGAGGTACTACGGATCATCGGTGCCCGTCTCGCCAGGGCGGGCACCGAGACGAACGCCAAGGAGGCGGGCGCCAGGGAGACGGACACCGGGCAGCCGGACATGGTCTGCCGGATCGGTGGCGACGAGTTCGCCGTCGTTCTGCGCGACGCCGACGGTGTCCGGGCCCGCGACGTTGCCGACCGGCTACTCGACGCCATCCGACAGCCGATCTCCGTGGACGGCATGTCCGTCACCGTCGATGCCGCCATCGGAATCGCCATGGCGCAACCGGAGGACGGGCATCCCGAGGTCGTGGTCCGCAACGCGGATCTGGCCATGTACCGGGCCAAGGAAGCCGGCCGGGGCCGTCATGCCGTGTTCGTCCCCAGTGGGAGTGAGACCGGCTGACCTTCACGGACGGTCCGGCCCTAACGGACGGTCCGGCGCCGTCCACCGCGGGCACGCAGGTAGTCGCGGACGACGTACTGGCCCAGCGTGCCCGGATCGGGGGAGAGCACCCGACCACCGTTGCGGCGGGCGACCTCGTCGACGAACTGCACCAGCCGTGGTTCGTCGTCCAGCATGAACACGTTGATCGTCGCCCCGCGGCGGGTGAGTCGGTCCACTTCGGCCAGGGTCAACTCGAGGGTTTCCGGAGTCGGAGGCCAGGAGAAGGCGGGGGCGCCGTTGCGCATCAGATGGGCGGTTGGCTCACCGTCGGTCACCAGGAGCACGACCGGTTCGGAGTCCGGGTACTTCGACAGCAGCCGGCCCGCGATCATCAGCGCGTGCTGCAGGTTCGTGCCCTGCACGACCTCGGAGTCGAGTCCCGCCAGCTCCACCGGACGCAGCTGGCGGGCATAGTCCGAGAAGCCGACCAGATGGATCGTGTCCTGCGGGAACTTCGTGCTGATCAGAGTGTGTAGCGCGAGCGCCGTCGACTTCGCCACGCCCCAGGTGCCACGTAGTGCCATCGAATAGGACAGGTCGACGAGTAGGCAGACCGCGGCCGACGTCCGACGTTCGGTCTCGGCCACTTCGAAGTCGCCGACCTCCAGACTGACGGCACCGCTCGGGCCGACCGGGCCGGCACGCAGCACAGCGTTACGGACCGTGCGGACCACATCGATCGGCTGGGTGTCGCCGAAGTGCCACGGCCGCGACGTGCCGGTGAGCTCACCGGCGGCACCGGCGTCGGTGGAGTCGTGGTCACCGCGTCCACGGGTGTCCAGGCGACGGAAGATACGCGCCAGCGCGGTCTGGCCGATCCGCCGGACCGCCCGTGGGGTCAGCTCCAACCTGCCGGCGCTGCGGGTCAGGAAGCCCTGGCGTTCCAGCTCCTTCTCGATCTGTTGCAGGGTGCGCAGATCGTCCACGGCCTCACGGCCCAGCGCCCGTGCGACCGCGTCCGTGTCGATGTCGTCGAGGGACGCCCCGGCGTAGTCCTGCGACAGGGCGGCCGCCAGCTCGTCGAGCTCGGCCAGCTCCTCCAGCGCGCTGGTGGCATCGCCGAGCCCGAGCGGTGTGTCGCCGGTCATCGCGTCGCGGAACCGGCCGCGTCCGGGCTGGCCCCAGCCGAGGTCCGGACGGGCGGACCGCAGCGCCTGCTGCAGCCGGGACAGCTCGGCCGCCATGCCCATGTCCGCCATGGCGGACGCCATGAGGTCGGTCAGTTCCTGGCGTTGCTGTGGGGACAGTCCCGCCATCAGCCGCGCGGCGGCCGCGGCGCGGCGCGCCAACGAGTCGACCAGCTCTTCCAGCGACTGCGGGTTCTCCGGGAAGAAGTCGCCGAACGAACGCATGAAGTCCTCGAAAGCGGCGTCGGTGTGTTCGCCACGGGCGTCGGCCTCGACCATGTTGTTCAGCGCGTTCAGCATGTCCTTCACCCGGGTCATGTCCTCGGGTGTGGCGTTCTCCAATGCCTGCTTCATGCCGCGGAACTGCGTGTCGAGCACCTCGCGGCGCAGCAGGTCGGAAATCTTCTCGAACGTCTCGCGGGCCTGCGGCGAACGCCACTCGTAGTCGGACAGCGCGTTCACGGCCCGAGCCGGGTCGTTCGGCAGTGAGTCGAGTTCGGCCTCGCGCAGCCGGGCGTCGTCGGACGGGTCGGGGAACAGTTCCGCCCGCTCCTGGCCGACGGCCGTGTCCAGGAGCTCGCGGATCTGCTCCAGGGTGCCGTCCAGCCGACCGCGGGAGCGGGCCTCCCGCCGTCGGCGTTCCACCTGCCGGCGCAGGTCCTCCAGCCCGCGGCGGCTGTGCGTACCGCGGCGCAGCAACGCGTCCAGAGCCTCGCGCGGGGTGCGGCCGTCAAGGATGTGCTCGGACATCTCGTCCAGCGCGTTCGCCACGTCGAACGGGTCGGCGAGGGGGTCGGGGCCATCGTCCCAGGGGCCGTACCGGAAGCCCGCCGACCCGGTTCCGGCACTCATGTGCCGTACACCGTCCGGCCCGGTAGCTCCTCTTTGGCGAGGCGCCGGTTGAGGTGCAGCCCTTCCATCGCCAGCTCCAGCCCGGCCGCGGCGAGGCCCGGTGACTCCGCGCCGTCGATGCCGAGTTTGGTCAGGATCGCGGCCAGCCCCGGTACCGGGCCCACCCGCCGCAGCAGTTCCCCGGCGGGGACGAGGTCACCGGTCTCGACCGGGCCGTCCACTTCAAAACGTCGTTGCAGGCCGGCGAGGTCGGTTCCGGCGAGCCGGGCACGGAACGTCTCGGCGACCGCCCGGCGCAGCAGGTGCGCGAGGATGTCGTCCTCCCGCCCCTCCTCAAGCTGGTCGAACTCGACCTTGCCGCGTACCGCCGGTACGATCGCCGCGAGGTCGACGACCCTGGCCGTCGGGATGTCCTCCCCGGTGAGGGCCGCGCGGCGCACCGCCGAGGCGGCGACGGTCTCCGCGGCGGCCACGGAGAGCCGGGCCGACACACCGGAACGCCGGTCGACCTGAGGAGCGTCGCGGACCAGCCGGGTGAAACGTGCCACCACCTCGAGTAGATGCTCCGGGATGGCGGGGAAGCCCAGCGGCGACCCTGCCCAGTCCAACTCCGCCTCCTGCCCGATCAGGGCCAGCTCGTCATCGAGGCGGAGCGGGTAGTGCGTGCGGACCTCGGCCCCGAAGCGGTCCTTGAGCGGGGTGATGATCCGTCCGCGGTTCGTGTAGTCCTCCGGGTTCGCCGAGGCGACCAGGAACAGGTCAAGCGGGAGCCGCAGGATGTAGCCACGGACCTGGATGTCACGTTCCTCCAGCACGTTCAGGAGCGACACCTGGATGCGTTCGGCCAGGTCGGGTAGCTCGTTCACGCTGAAGATGCCGCGGTTGGTCCGCGGGATCAGGCCGTAGTGGACGGTTTCCGGATCACCGAGGGTGCGGCCCTGTGCGACCTTCACCGGGTCCACATCGCCGATCAGGTCGCCGACGCTGGTGTCCGGGGTGGCGAGCTTCTCGCCGAACCGTTCGGAGCGGTGCTTCCACGTGACCGCGATGTCGTCACCGAACTCGGCGAGCAGTAGCCGGCAGCGGGTGCACACCGGCGCATAGGGATGATCGTTGATCTCGCAGCCGGCGATGACCGGCGTCCATTCGTCCAGCAGACCGACGAGGGTGCGGATCAGGCGGGTCTTCCCCTGGCCGCGTTCGCCGAGGAAGACGATGTCGTGGCCGGCGAGCAGGGCACGCTCGACCTGGGGGAGCACGGTGTCCTCGAAGCCGATGATGCCGGGAAACCGGTCCTGTCCGCCCGTCATGCGGGCGAGGGTGTTATCCCGCAGTTCGGTGCGCACGGACCGGTGTCGGTGGCCGGAACCGCGCAGGACACCCAGAGTTGTCGGTTCGGGGGACTGCGGGGGCTGAGACCCTGACAGATCGAGCACTAGCCGACGGTACGTCCCCGCGCTCTGGCGCGCAGGGAAGTCGCGCAGGGAAGTCGTGGGATTTCCGCGAAAGCCCAGGCCAAACAAAGAGGACTTCTCCCCCTCCCGGCGGGCGTTCGTCGGGGGGAGAAGTCCTCTTGATCCTGGAGCGCCCGAGGGTCGGGCCGTCCCGAAAGGTTCAGTGGGAGTAGGGCTCCACCGCGACGATCCGGACCGTGGCGGGACGACCGTTGGGCAGGTTGTACGTCACGGTGTCACCCGCCTTGTGCCCGGTGACCGCGCCGCCGAGCGGCGACTGCGCGGAGTAGACGTCAAGCGATGTGCTGTGGTCCTCGCGGGATCCGATCAGGAACTTCTCGATGTCGTCGTCGTCGCCGGCGAAGCGGACCTCTACCACGGTGCCCGGACCCGCCGCACCGTTGAACTGCGGCGCCTCACCAACCCGGGCGTCGCGCAGGAGGTCGGTGAGCTGGCGGATGCGCGACTCCATCTTGCCCTGCTCTTCCTTGGCCGCGTGGTAACCGCCGTTCTCCTTGAGGTCGCCCTCCTCGCGAGCAGCTTCGATCTTGTTGGCGATCTCGACACGACCGGTCCCGGTGAGGTGGTCGAGCTCCCCGCGGAGCTGGTCGTACGCCTCCTGGGTCAGCCACGTCTGCTGCGACACGCGTCACGCTCCTAGATTTCTGAGGGTCTCCGGAGGCGCGGGAAGAAGCATGATCGCGCCTCCTTCGGCCGCTGGTACTTCGATGGCCGCACGAATATGGCCCGACCACGGTGAGGTCGGCCATATCCCGATTGGACCCTCATCGGGCCCGTCGTGGGCCCTTCGACGGGGACAGTGGGGTGGGATGCTGGAAATTGTGAGGATGGTGGGGACAGGGGCAAACGCCCAGCCTAACAGTTGACAATTCAAGCCGGAACAACGTCGCGTGGACGAGCGTCGCTGCTCGCCGCGCGAGACGAACCCAGGCACAACAGCTCCCGGGTTACTCGCCAGGGGTCCCGCGCGGCGTCAGCCGGTACGGATGATCTGACAGTCCTCGACCTCGACCACGTTCGCTTCCTGGGACGTGGGCAGCGTGACCGTCAGGGTCATGACCCGTTGGCCGTTCGTAGCCGGACCGACAACGATGTCGGTGCGCCGGCCGACGACCTGGTCGTCTCGGGAGCGTGCGCGGACAGTGCATTGTGCCACGGCGTTGGGTGACTTTTCCACATCGAACGTCAGCTGCGCCTGCGTCGCGCTGATCCGATAGGCGCGGGTCCCGTAGTTCAGACGTCCCGGACGGCTCTGGACCCACCCGGCCCCGACCGCGGCGACCGTCACGATGGTGACCGCCGCCAGCAGGAACCAGGGGGCGACCCGGATGCCGCCGAGCCAGGGGATGTCAAACCACCGTCGCAGGATGCCGGACACACCCGGCATCCCTGGTGGGGCCTTGCCCGGCGTCGCTGTGGACCTGCTTGTCGATGGCATCGGGAACAATGGTGGCATGTCCAAGCCGACCAACGGGGGTGGCCTGCGGCTCATGGCAGTGCACGCCCACCCCGACGACGAGTCCAGCAAGGGCGCGGCCAGCATGGCGCGCTACGTCCGTGAGGGTGTCGACGTCCTCGTCGTGACCTGCACCGGCGGTGAGGCCGGCAGCGTGCTGAACCCCGCGCTGGACCGTCCCGACGTCCACGCGCGCCTGCGGGAACTGCGGAAGGCCGAAATGGACGAGGCGTGCCGCATTCTCGGAGTACGGCAGGTCTGGCTGGGTTTCCTCGACTCCGGCCTGCCCGAGGGCGACCCGCCCCCGCCGCTTCCTGACGGGTGCTTCGCGCTCACGCCGGTCGTCGATGCGGCCAGACCGCTCGTCAGGCTGATCCGGGAGTTTCAGCCACAGGTCATGATCACCTATGACGAGAACGGCGGCTATCCACATCCCGACCACATCATGAACCACAAGATCACAGTCGAGGCGTTCGAGGCCGCGGGCCACCCCGAGCGCTATCGGGAGGTGGGCGAGGACGTCGGGCTGTCGCCCTGGCAGCCGCTCAAGCTCTACTACCATCTGACGTTCCACAAGCTGCGGATGCTCGCCCTGCACGAGGCGATGCTCGCGAGCGGCCGCGAGTCGCCCTACACCGAACTGCTCGCGAAGTGGGCGGATCGCGCGGAGGACTCCGGCCGGGTCACCACCAGGGTGGCGTGCGGTGAGTTCTTCGAGACCCGGGACCGCGCGCTGCTGGCGCACGCCAGTCAGGTCGACCCGAACGGCCCGTGGTTTCGCATCCCGATGGAGATCCAGCGCGAGGCATGGCCCACCGAGGACTACCAGCTCGCCCGGTCGCTGCTCGAGGTCGGGACGCTGCCCGAAAGCGATCTGTTCACCGGTATCCGGTGACAGGCATCTGCTTTGGGCGGACACCCGGTGATCCGGGCACGGTCGCGTCGCATCGGTCGTTGCTGGTGACAGGATGACTGTCACCATGGGCAGCTGAGACTGTGCACGCTTCAACGGTCCGGGTGGCACGTCAACGGGTCGGACACAGGTCAACGGCTGAGGAGATCATGTCATGGCGATCTGGGATCGTCTGCGCACCAGCACAGAGTCGATGCAGCAGCAACTGAACGCCAAGAAGAACGATCTTAAAAGTGGTGCCTTCCGGGACGCGAGCATGGCCATGTGCGCGTTGGTGGCCGCTGCCGACGGCAGCATCGACGCGGACGAACGCCGCAAGGTTGCCGCGCTCATCGCGTCCAACGAGGTGCTGAGCAACTTCCCGGCGGAGCAGCTGCAGCAGAAGTTCAACGACTACTGCTCCAAGCTGCAGGCCGACTTCGACTTCGGCAAGGTCGGCGTCATCCAGGACATCGGCAAGACGAAGAAGAAGCCTGCCGAGGCCCGCGCGGTGATCCAGATCGGGATCGTCATCGGAGGCGCCGACGGCAACTTCGACAAGTCCGAGCAGCAGGTCGTCCGCGACGCCTGTTATGCGGTTGGGCTGGACCCGAACGAATTCGATCTTTAGTCGCCGGGTCCCGGCCGGTGGGCGGCGACGTAGGGTTGGGGCGTGACTTCTGCGGGACAGACCCTGGCGCTCGAGGTCAGCGGGGGTGCTGGCGGGTTCCTTGTGGTGGTGCTGCTGGGCCTTGCCGCCGCTGGCCTCTTCACGATGATGTCGCGCAGCCTCGGCCGGATGCGCAGCAACGTCGCCGGCGGGCGGTTCGGTGAGCGTGCGGCGGCCGGGAAGAGGCAATCCGGGCGTGCGGACGCCGACGGCGACATCCCGTCCCAGGACTCGTCCGGCCGCGATTAGCGCACCCGGGACGGACACGGCCTAATGCTGTGCGAACTGGGCTGACGTCGACTGCACGGTGCCGGGGGTCAAGGTGATCCCGGAACTGATCAGTTGCTCACCGTAGATGTCGGTGAGCCTGACGGTGAAGGGACCTTTGCCGAGACCGGCAGGTGTCGGGAGGAAGTAGTTCCACATCTGCCTCTCCAGGACCTGCCATTTTCCGTTCACGCTGATCTCGAGAGAGGCCACCGGATTACGGTGGTTGCGCGGCTGGATGGCCAGGTACCACTCGGACGAGCCGTTTCTGACGACATACTCGACGTTTCCGATGTCGGCCGGGCTGACGAGATGCCAGGAGATCGGGACCTCGCCGAGCTGCGGGTCCCCGGCGATCCGGGTGAACGCCTGCTTGCTGAAGTCGATCTGTCCGGGTGCGCACGGCAGGGGGCACCGGTCAACGATCTTCACCCGGATGGTGCCCTTCGGCCCGGTCGCCTCGATGTAGGCGCCGCACATCCGCGCGGTCTCGTAGTCGGTTTCGTTCATGGCGGCGAATGCGCCGGACGGATCCTGGAGGGCATTGTCGTAGAGGCAGTTCCCGGTGGGGTTGTCCGGCGTGTACCAGGTGCCCTTGCCGCTGTAGGTGCCACCCGGTCCGATCCGGCCGGGGCACTGGTTGCTGGAGCGGTCACCGATGTCGGTGAAGACGTCGGGGTCAGGGTGGCGTCGGTGGCCTGGCATCCGGTGACGGCACCAAAGGCCACACCGACACCGAGTAGAAGGGCTGCGGTACGCCGGGGCAGCGCCGGCAGCAGGGGCACAACCACCCTGAAAAGCCGTGGGGTCGAGGTACTGGCAGGTGGTGACTCGCTCACGAGCTCTCCACGGTCAGGGACGGGAACGCGAGGCTCTCGCCGTTGTCGATCCCCTCCCAGCGGTACGACCGTAGCTACGGCTGTTTGTCCGTGTCCAGGTATTCGGTCCAGTTTTGTGCGGTTCGTGGGAATTCCGTCGAGGGGTGTTGATCGCGCGGCCCGGAGCCTTCACGCGGCCCGGAGCCTTCGACACCCGCCTACGGGCCTGCGATCAGTCATCAGGGTTGGCGCGGCGCTCGCGCTTGACCTGCGCGCGGTGCTTCTTGCCCGCGATGCGCCGCTGCACCGCGCCGGCGGACGGACGGGTCGGGCGCCGTGCCCGCGGCGGGGGATCGCTCGCCGTCCGCAGGATCGTCACCAGCCGGGCGAGGGCAGCCTCCCGGTTACGAAGCTGTGAGCGGTGCTCGCTGGACGTGACGGTGAGGATGCCGTCGACCAACCGGCCATCCAACCGCTCCAGCGTCCGCCCGCGCAGCCGTTCGGGTAGCGATGCCGACCGGCGGACGTCGAAGGACACCTCGACCCTGCTGTCGGCGGTGTTCACCCCCTGCCCGCCGGGCCCGCTCGACCGGGAGAACCTCCAGGTCAGATCGGACTCACGGAGCATGAAACCCGGGCGGACCTGAAACGGTGGAAACGTCACCGTCCCATGGTGGCCGTTTCCGGTGTCACCGCCAGTGGTTTTTGTGATCGCCCCCGGCACCTCGATGATCAGCCGCTGATCCTGCGACGACCGCATGTGACGGTGCCCTGGGCTAGGTTCACAGCTGTTTGGAAGGGTGTGGTCCGGTGTGGCTGACGTCCGAAGGGGGAGGCGTCGACTGTGAACCGCCCACACCTTGACGATCTACTCGGCGGGCTGCTGGACGTCGGCAGCTGGAGCTCCTGGGATCGCGTCCCGGCGCAGCCGCCGGCGAGCGCCGCCTACCGGCGGGACCTGGCTCGGGCCGCTGAACGAAGTGGCGCGGACGAGTCGGTCCGGACCGGCGAGGGACTCCTCGGCGGCCACGGGGTCGCCGTCGTGGCCAGCGAGTACGCCTTCCTCGGTGGCAGCGTAGGGCTTGCCGCCGCTCGGCGGGCCACCTCCGCGATCGAACGGGCCACCGCTGAGGGACGGGTGCTCCTCGCACTGCCCGCCAGCGGGGGCACCCGGATCCAGGAGGGTACCCCCGCGTTCCTGCAGATGCTGACGATCAGTGGTGCCATTGCCGAGCACCGGGCAGCCGGCCTGCCCTACCTCGTCTACCTGCGCCATCCCACGACTGGTGGGGTGCTCGCGTCGTGGGCATCGCTCGGGCACGTCACGTTCGCCGAACCCGGCGCGTTGGTCGGCTTTCTCGGGCCTCGGGTGGTCGAGGCGCTCACCGGAACGGCGCCCGGGAGGGACGCGCAGAGTCCCGAGGCACTGCACCGGGCCGGTGCGGTGGACGCTGTCGTCACCCCCGGTGACCTGCGGGAAGCCGTCCGCCGGGTGCTGAACGTCCTCACCGCCGCTGCCACCGCCACCGGCCCCGCCGAGGCGGCTGTGCATCCGGCCGTACCGGCCGGTGCCGGGCCGGTTGCCGGGCCAGTTGAGGCGCCGGACCCGTGGGCGTCGGTGCTGGCGACGCGAGCCCCCGATCGCCTCGGGCTGCGCGACTTCCTCGCAGCTTCGGCCAGTGACGTCACGCTGCTCGGTGCGTCCGATCTGAGGGAGGGGACGGATGCGCAAGGTACGCCGATCGTCACCGCGCTCGCTCTTCTGCGGGGGACGCCGTGCGTCGTCGTTGGGCAGGACCGACTGGCGCAGCGTCACCGGCCTATCGGTGTACGCGATCTACGTGCGGCACGACATGCGATCCAACGTGCGACGGAGCTTCGGCTGCCGGTGCTGACCGTGATCGACACGCCGGGCGCGGAGCTGTCCGACGAGGCGGAACGCGCGGGCCTTGCCGCGGCGATCGCGCACTGCCTGGCAGTGCTGCTCGCGACGCCGGTGCCTACCGTGAGCGTGTTACTCGGGCAGGGCGCGGGCGGCGCGGCGCTCGCTCTGCTGCCGGCGGACGCAGTGGTCGCGGCCGAGGACGCCTGGCTTGCCCCGCTGCCGCCCGAGGGCGCTTCCATGATCATGCATCACAGTGTCGACCATGCCGCCGACATGGCTCGTGGGCAGCGCATCACTGCCGGTGACCTGTGCCGGCTCGGCGCGGTTGACCTGGTGGTCCCCGGCGTCCGGGACCGGATGGCCGGGCTCGGCGAGGCTGTTGCGGCATGCCTGCGGACCGTCTCGGGGCATGACTCCGTGACGAGGCTCGCGGCCCGCCGTGACCGCCATCGCCGCCTGTCGCTGTGACTCTCCGGTCGGTGCCGCGTCCTGACCGAACGCCCCGTCCCCGAACGCCCCGCCCCCGAACGCTCTCGCCCGGGGCGACGGCGATGCTTTCAGCCGACGGCGATGTTGACGATCCGGCCGGGAACGACGATCACTCGCTTCACGGTCCGGTCAACGGTGTGCCGCGCGTACTCCTCGTTGCCGGTCAGGACGGCTCGGACGGTCTGTTCGTCGGCGCCCGCGGGGACCTCGATGGTGAACCGCACCTTGCCGTTGACCTGTACCGGCAGCGTCACGGTGGATTCGGCCGCCAGCGACTCGTCGGCCGGTGGGAAGGGATGCAGCGCGAGGGAGGTCTCGTGACCCAACCGGGCCCACAGCTCCTCGGCGATGTGCGGGGCCAGCGGCGCGACCATGAGCACAAGCGCCTCGGCGAGCTCGCGCGGCAGCTCGCCCGAACCGCCGTAGCGCTTGCTCACGAAGTTGGTGAGCTCGATGAGGCGAGCGACCGCGGTGTTGAAACGCAGGCCCGCGTAGTCCGCCTGCACCGCCAGGATCGTGCGGTGCAGCGTCCGTGCCGCGTCGGTGTCCAGCCCGGCGTCCGAAACGGCCGCCACGCCGGTCGCCTCGTCGACGATGTTGCGCCACAACCGTTGCAGGAAGCGGTGGGAGCCGACGATGTCGTCGGTGTGCCACGGACGGTCGGCGTCCAACGGCCCCATCGCCATCTCGTAGACCCGCAGGGTGTCCGCGCCGAAGCTGTCGTACATCTCGTCCGGGCTGACGCTGTTCTTCAGGCTCTTGCCCATCTTCCCGGAGCGTCGGTTCACCGGTTCGCCCTCGTGGGTGAACCCACCGTCGGCCGTGCGGACGACATCCGCCGCCGGCACGTACATGCCGCGGGCATCGGTGAAGGCGTCCGCCTGGATGTAACCCTGGTTGAACAGCCGCTTGAACGGTTCCTTCGTCGACACCAGACCCAGGTCGTAGAGGACCTTGTGCCAGAACCTCGCATACAGCAGGTGCAGGACGGCGTGCTCGACTCCACCGACGTAGAGCCCGACGCCGCCGTCTCCGGGCGGGCCGGACGGCGTGTGCATCCAGTACCGCTCGACCTCGGGGTCGACGAAGCGTTCGCTGTTCGTCGGGTCGAGGTAACGCAGGTAGTACCAGCATGAGCCGGCCCACTGCGGCATCGTGTTGGTCTCACGCCGGTAGGTCTTCGGCCCGTCGCCCAGATCGAGGGTCACACCGACCCAGTCGGACACCCGGGCCAGCGGCGGCACCGGGTCGCTGACGTCGTCGTCGGCCATGGCCGCCGGTCTGAAGTCGGTCATCTCCGGCAGGGTGACGGGCAGCAGTTCGTCGGGGAGCGCGACCGGTAGCCCGTCGTCGTCGAACACGATCGGGAACGGTTCACCCCAGTACCGCTGCCGGGAGAACAGCCAGTCCCGCAGCCGGTAGGAACGCGCGGCGCGGCCGGCGCCGACGTCCTCCAGCCAGCGGACCGTCGACTTGATCGCGTCCGGCTTCGACAGCCCGACCAGGGACGGTGCGACACCGGACGACGCCAGGTACTCGCCCTCGCCGGCAAACGCCTCCGGCCAGGCGTCCGGTGCGGTACCTGTGGGCACCGTGTGTTCGTCGAGCCATTCGGCGTTCGGGGCGAGAACGGCGGGGATGGGCAGTCCGAGCGTGCGGGCGAGGGAGAAGTCGCGTTGGTCGTGCGCGGGCACCGCCATGATCGCGCCTGTCCCGTAGCCCATCAGGACGTAGTCGGCGAGGAACACCGGGATCGCGGTGCCGGTCACGGGATTGGTCACGTATGCACCGGTGAACACACCGGTGCGGGGGATCTCGTCGGTGCCGCGCTGGCGGTCCCCCAGACGTGCCGCGTAGTCCTGGTAGGCGGCCACCGCCGCGCGCGGCGTCCAGTCTGGCGCCGGCCCGCCGCTGTTGGAACCGCCGCTGTTGGAACCGCCGCTGTTGGAACCGCCGCTGTCGGCAGCATTCTGGCCGGCGTCGGTGAACGTCCACGCCGCCGGGGTCCCCGGCGGCCACGCATCGGGTGTGAGGGTGTCGACGAACGGGTGTTCCGGCGCCAGCACCATGAAGGTGGCACCGGCCAGAGTGTCGGGACGGGTCGTGAACACCTCGACGCGGACGTCGGAGCCGACGGCGTCGAACTCGACCGAGGCGCCGTCGCTCGGACCGATCCAGTTCCGCTGCATCTGCTTGATCGAGTCCGGCCAGTCGACCAGGTCGAGGTCGGCGATCAGGCGTTCGGCGTAGGCGGTGATCCGCATCATCCACTGGCGTAGCGGGCGCCGGAAGACCGGATAGTTGCCGATGTCGCTGCGTCCCTCGGCGGTGACCTCCTCGTTCGCGAGCACCGTGCCGAGACCCGGGCACCAGTTGACCAGTTGTTCGGAGATGAAGGCCAGTCGGTGTCCGTCGACGACCCGTCGGCGTTCGGTCGTGCTCAGGGCCGACCACGGCCGGTTGTGCGGGTTGGCGTCCCCGCGAGGTTGCCGGGTACCGGTTTCGAGTTCGGTGACGAGTTCGTCGATGGGGCGGGCGCGGTCGGCCTGGTCGTCGTACCAGCTGTTGAAGATCCGCAAAAAGATCCACTGGGTCCACCGGTAGTACTCGACGTCCGTGGTGGCGATTTCACGCCGGGCGTCGTGGCCCAGCCCCAGCCGTCCCAACTGACGCCGCATGTTGTCGATGTTGGCCTCGGTCGTGACCCGCGGGTGCTGCCCGGTGTTGATGGCGTACTGCTCGGCAGGCAGGCCGAAGGCATCGTAACCGAATGGGTGCAAGACGTGATGACCGGTCATTCGCAGGTAGCGGGCGAACACGTCCGTGCCGATGTAGCCGAGTGGATGGCCGACGTGCAGACCGACACCGGACGGGTAGGGGAACATGTCCATGACGAAAACCGGGGGGCGTTCGGCGACCCGGTCGAACCCGTCCGACAGCGGGCCGCGCGGGTTCGGGGAGTGGAACGTGCCCCGCTCGGACCATGCCTGCTGCCAGCGGCGCTCGATGTCGCCGGCAAGCCGGGCACCGTAGCGGAACGGCAGATCCACGGCCGGGACGGTGCCTGTCTGCCGGGCGCCCGTGGCGGTTGTGGTTGCGGTACCCGCGCCGGTTGCGGTGCCGGTGTGCTCGGAGCTGCTGATCATCCCTCATCATCCTCAGGTCGTTGCGACCCGACCCGCGGACCCCGCGGGAACCCGCGGATCATGACAGCAGTACCGACGGCAGGCTCACGCGGATGGTGTCGATCGTTGTCCCGAGCCTATCGGGAGACCGCGAGTACGAAGGTACTGGGCGCATACCAGGCCGAGCAGCGCGGCGACGACATGGCCGGCCGCGGTGAAGTCGGGCGCGTATGCCATGGCGAGGGCGAGCGCCGCGAGCAGGCCACCGGTGACGAGCCAGCGTCGGTGGGTGGGCAGCGTGGCTGCGAGCACGGCGGCGCAGGCGACCAGTCCGTAGCTGGTGCCGACGTCGACGGCGTCGCAGACCTGGCTGTCGACCAGTCGCATGGCCCGGCCGATGACCAGGCCCGCGGCGACGAGCAGGCTTGCTCCGATGTGCCCGGTTGCGAACACGCCGAGTGTCCGCCGGGATCCGATCTGTTGTTCGAGGGGGGTGAGGACGGCGGCCACAAGACCCGCCGACCGGAAGAAGGTGAAGCCCTCGAGCCAGAAGGCACTGGCCACCAGGACGTAGAGCGGACGGTTACGCAACCCCGTCAGGTTGGTGGACCGGGCCACCAGCAGACGATGGTAAAGATCGCGGTCGAGGGTGTAGGCGACCGCGAGCACGGCCGAGGTGAAGGCCAGGATCGCTATATAGATCATCGCGAGCGGTGCGACCTGCCATGCCCTGCGGATCAACCTGCGTTGGGTGCGAAACCTCGGCGGTGACCACCGGGTGGTCACCCTCGGCGGCGTGTCGGTGCGCTGGCGGGGAACTTCGACGCCCGTCGGGTCGGCCACGGACGGGAGGACTCGACGCGGGACCGGCCACGGACGTTCGCCGGTACATCGGACCTGGGTCACATCCTCAGCGTCGCTCGTCGGTGCGGCAACCGCGTACTGTTTGCGGTCCGAGTCGGAAAGTTCGTTGTCGGCGTATCCGGATCACGTTCGACAAGCTGTTTTTCTCCGGGATTCGACCGGGATGGGATGCGGGGCCGGGGAGCGGCCGCGCTGTCATGGGCCTCGGGGTGATCCAGATCTCCGACGATGACGAGCTCACGTTTCCTCACTCGTCAGGCACCGCAATGCTGGGAAGATGCCGAACCGTCTTGCCGACCAGACCTCGCCATACCTGCTCCAACACGCAGACAACCCGGTTGACTGGTGGCCGTGGGGCCCAGCCGCGTTTGCCGAGGCCATCGATCGGGGCGTCCCGGTCCTGTTGTCCGTGGGCTACGCGTCCTGCCACTGGTGTCACGTGATGGCGCACGAGTCCTTCGAGGACGAGACCACCGCGGCGCTGATGAACGAGCACTTCGTCAACATCAAGGTCGACCGTGAGGAGCGGCCCGATGTCGATGCCGTCTACATGGACGTCACCGTTGCCCTGACCGGTCACGGCGGCTGGCCCATGACGGTCTTCCTCACCCCGGCGGGTGAGCCGTTCTACGCCGGCACCTACTTCCCGCCGACGCCGCGGGCGGGGATGGGATCGTTCCGCCAGTTGCTCGAGGCGGTCACGAGTGCGTGGCGGACGCGGCGGGACGAGGTGGAGGCATCCGGCGCGGACATCGCGCGCGAGGTTGCCGCGGCGGCGCGCGCATCCGGCGGACCGGCGGCGACGCTCACCGCCGAGCTGCTGGCCGGCGCGGTCGAGAAGGTTGCCCGGGCGTTCGACCCGGTGCATGCGGGCTTCGGGCCGGCGCCGAAGTTCCCGCCGTCGGCACTGCTGGAGATGCTGTTGCGGCACTGGGCCCGCACCGGGGACGACGCCAGCCTGCGCATGGTCACCGCCACCTGCGAGCGGATGGCCCGTGGCGGGATCTACGACCAGCTCGCCGGCGGGTTCGCCCGCTACAGCGTGGACGCCACCTGGACCGTCCCCCACTTCGAGAAGATGCTCTACGACAACGCCCAGTTGCTGCGGGTGTACCTGCATCTGTGGCGGGCGACCGGGTCGCCGCTGGCCGAGCGGGTTGCCCGCGAGACCGCGTCCTTCCTGCTCACCGATCTGCGGACCGCTGAAGGCGGGTTCGCCTCGGCGCTGGACGCGGACACCGTCGTACCGACGTCGGACACTGTCGGCGCGCATGGTGGGAGTGGCCACAGCGTGGAGGGCGCCACCTATGTGTGGACACCGGCCGAGCTGGTCGACGTCCTCGGTCCGGACGACGGGGCCTGGGCCGCGGGAGTCTTCGGCGTCACTCACGCGGGCACGTTCGAGCACGGGACGTCCGTGCTCGAGCTGGGTGCGGACGCGGACGATCCAGTCAGGTTCACCCGGGTGCGTGCCGCGCTTGCGGCGGTCCGGGCGGGACGACCACAGCCCGCCCGCGACGACAAGATCGTTGCTGCCTGGAACGGGCTGGCGATCGCGTCCCTCGCCGAGGCCGGAGCACTGTTCGCCGAAGCGTCCTGGGTGGCGGCGGCCGTGGATGCCGCGACGCTGCTGCGTGACGTCCACCTGGTGGACGGCCGGCTGCGCCGCACGAGCCGGCATGGACGGGTCGGATCGAACGCCGGGGTCCTGGAGGACTACGGGGATGTCGCCGAGGGACTGCTGGTTCTGCACCAGGTCACCGGTGACGCGCAGTGGCTGGAACTGGCGAGCGACCTGCTCGGCGTTGTCCGTGGGCACTTCGCCGCGGACGACGGGGGCTTCTTCGACACCGCGGACGATGCGGAGCGGTTGTTGCGCCGGCCACGGGACCCTTCGGACTCGCCGACGCCGTCCGGCCAGGCCGCGGTTGCGGGCGCGTTGCTGACCTGTGCCGCGCTGACGGGTTCGGCGGAGCATCGCCGTGCCGCCGAGCGCGCCGTCGACGTGCTCACCCCGTTGCTGGCCGTCAACGCGTCCTTTGCGGGGTGGGCCGGGGCGGTGGCCGAGGCGCTTTTGGCCGGGCCCGCCGAGGTTGCCGTTGTCGACCGTCCGGACCTCGAACGGCTGGCCCGTCTTGCCACGGCGCCGGGCGCGGTCGTGGTCACCTCCGGCCCGCTGGCCCGGGGACGGGCGGCGGCCGGGGTCTACGTGTGCCGGGGCTTCGTCTGTGAGCGGCCGGCGACCACCGTCGAGGAGGTGCGCGCCCAGCTCGGCGTCCAGGTGGCCCTGGTCTCGGCCGGCTGACCGACCTGGCGCGTGGCGGTACGTCCATGGAATGTCGGCTACTCGACGTCCGTTGCTCCTGTATTGATGTAAGTGTGTAATCAAGCAGGAGGTATCCGATGTACACGAGCCCATACCCTGAGCGGGCTGCGAGGAGGCACGGCATGGCTGGGTCGCGCGGACGGGGCTACGGCCGTTGGGGCGAGCGCGAGCAGGCGCCGTCCGCTGACGATGCGGCGGCATGGTTCACCGGTCGACTGCCCGACGACTGGTTCACCGGTCCGCCCACTGTGACCGTCGACCGCGATGAGATCATCGTGGTCGGCGTGATCCCGGCTCCGGAGCTCGAGACCGCCGATGCGGGCGCGGCCACCGCGGTCACCGCGGCCGAGTCGGGCCGCATCCGCCGGTTCCGTGAGCAGACCAGGGACGCCCGGATAGCGATTGCCGAGGAAGCCGAACGCCGTTATGTACGGAAGGTGGCATGGGGGGTGACAGCGGGTGGTACAACCGAGCTGTTCACTACACTGTCTGTTCCGGTGATGACCAGGCTTCGGCAGCCGGAGCGTCACGTTCTCGACACCCTGGTGGATTCGGGGGTCGCGCGCAGCCGCAGTGATGCGCTCGCGTGGTGCGTCCGTCTGGTCGGCGACAATGCACAGCCGTGGCTGGCCCGCCTGCGGGAGGCGATGGAGAAGGTCGAGCAGGTTCGTGCCGAGGGGCCCGAACTGTAGAAAAACCGGTTGTGTGCCGGTGAGGCTGTGTGCCGGTGAGGTTGTGATGCCGCCGCTACCGGCACGACCGCTACCGGCCGACGGGGGAAGCGTACCCGACCGATTTCCCTGGGTACGGTTCCCCCCCGGCCGGGACCGCCATCCACTCACTCCCTCCCTGGCTGCCGGCGGCGCCTGATTTTTCGGCGGCGGATGCGGCTATGTCGCACAGATCGCCAGAATAACCGCGGTGTAATGGCATGCCGCGGCAACAATTGTGAACGCGTGGAAAACCTCGTGATATCCGAATGTCTCCGGGGACGGGTTCGGCCGTCGGGTGGCGTAGACGACCGCCCCGAGGCTGTACAGGACGCCACCGACGAGGATCAGCACCATCGTCGTGACACCTGCGGTGTGCAGCAGTTGGGGTATGACGAAGACCGCCACCCAGCCCAACGCGATGTACAGCGGTACCAGCAGGAACCGGGGTGAGTGCAGCCAGAGCATCCGTAGCACGATCCCGATTGCGGCGCCGCTCCAGACCACCGCGAGGATCGTCCGTGCGGTCTTCGGGGGCAGTGCCAGCAGGGTCAGCGGAGTGTAGGTCCCGGCGATGAAAACAAAGATCATGGAATGGTCGAGCCGTTTCATCAGCGATCTGGCACGTGATGTCGACCACATTTTCCGGTGGTAAAGCGCGCTGGTGCCGAACAGAAGGGCGATGCTCAGCGCATAAATTCCCACCGCGACGCGTGCGCGGAACGTGGTGGCCAGGGCTACGGCGATGACGCCGAGTGCCAGGCTGACCGGGAAGGCGCCAGCATGTAGCCAACCACGCATCCGTGGTCGCACTAGGTCGCGGGGATGGTTACGGATGCCGTGCCCAGGTGCGGTCGTGGTCACGCGGTTACCGTATCCGGCGATGGTTGTGGTTACCAGCCACCGTGTGCAGCCGGGGGTCTTGTTCAACTTCGGAGCGTGACGAATGTGTGAGTTCTTTGCCACTCGACCGCGCGACTGTCGGAAGCTCCCACGGTAGAGTCGAAAGATCCTGTACACGGCCTCGAAACGCCCGAGCCGTGGTGGATCCGCGATGTAGTGGACGGTGACTCGTCGGCGCGTTATTGCGGGTTCACTGCGTATGCGTTCCGCGTTCCCGAACACGAGTGGGCCTTCCACGACCGGGACGTATGGCGACACAGCGCGAGGCCGTGGTGGGCTCAACTCAAGCGGAGGTGGGAGCTGTGACGACCGCGGCGCAGATTCCGGGGCTGGATGCCGCCCCGACCAGGCATACCAGGCTGACCGCCTGGGTGCGAGAGATTGCCGAACTCACCCGACCGGAGCGTATCCAGTGGTGTGATGGTTCCGACGCGGAGTACGCGGAACTCGCGCAATTGCTGGTCGACAAGGGCACGTTCGTCCCGCTGGACCCGCAGAAGCGGCCGGGCAGTTTCTACGCGGCATCCGATCCCACCGATGTCGCCCGGGTCGAGGACCGTACCTACATCTGCTCACGCGATCCCGCGGACGCCGGGCCGACCAACAACTGGCTGGACCCGGACGAGATGCGGGTCAAGTTGCAGGGCCTGTTCGAGGGCAGCATGCGGGGGCGAACGATGTATGTCGTCCCGTTCTGCATGGGTCCGCTCGGCTCGCGGATCTCCGCGCTCGGCGTGGAGATAACCGACTCGCCATATGTTGTCGCGTCAATGCGGACGATGACGCGAATGGGCGCCCCGGCGCTCGAGCAACTGGGCGAGGACGGATTCTTCGTCCCATGTGTGCACTCTTTGGGTGCACCGCTCGAGCCCGGTCAGGCCGATGTTCCGTGGCCGTGCAACTCGACCAAGTACATCACGCACTTCCCGGAGACCCGGGAGATCTGGTCCTACGGGTCGGGTTATGGCGGGAACGCCCTTTTGGGCAAGAAATGCTATGCCCTGCGGATTGCCTCGGTAATGGCCCGGGACGAGGGCTGGCTCGCCGAGCACATGCTCATCCTCAAACTGACCTCGCCTGCGGGGAAGGTTCACTTCGTCGCGGCAGCGTTCCCGTCGGCGTGCGGCAAGACCAACCTCGCAATGATTATTCCGACCCTGCCGGGCTGGAAAGCGGAGACTGTCGGTGACGACATCGCCTGGATGCGGTTCGGGGAGGACGGCAGGCTGTACGCGGTGAACCCCGAGGCCGGGTTCTTCGGTGTCGCGCCCGGCACCGGCGTCGAGACCAACCCGAACGCGGTCGCGACCCTGTGGGGCAACACGGTCTTCACCAACGTCGCTCGCACCGACGAGGGCGACGTGTGGTGGGAGGGGCTGACCAGGGACAAGCCGGCTCACCTCCTCGACTGGAAGGGTCGGGACTGGACGCCGCAGGCCACTGAGCCGGCGGCTCATCCCAACGCCCGCTTCACCGTCCCCGCGAGCCAGTGCCCGACGATGGCGGCCGAATGGGAGGACCCGAAGGGCGTTCCGATCTCGGCGATCCTGTTCGGTGGGCGGCGGGCGACCGCCGTCCCGCTGGTGACCGAGGCGCCGACGTGGCAGCGCGGGGTGTTCTTCGGCTCGATCGTCGCGTCCGAGACGACCGCGGCGCAGGCCGGGGCGATCGGCAACCTGCGGCGCGACCCCTTCGCGATGCTGCCGTTCTGTGGCTACAACATGGCCGACTACTTCGAGCACTGGCTGTCGATCGGGCGCAAGTCCGACCCGGAGAAGCTGCCGCGGATCTACTACGTCAACTGGTTCCGCAAGAACGCGCAGGGTCGGTTCCTGTGGCCTGGCTTCGGCGAGAACAGCCGGGTCCTCGCCTGGATCGTCGGCCGGTTGGAAGGTGAGGCCGACGGCGTGGAAACGCCGCTCGGCGTGCTGCCGACGCCCGAGGCCCTGCCGACCGACGGACTCGACGTCGCGCCCGAGGACCTGGAAACGTTGCTCACCCTTGACACCGATGTGTGGAGGCAGGAGGCGGAGCTGATCCCCGAGCACTACCAGAACCTCGGTGACGGGCTGCCCGCCGAGCTGTGGGCCGAGCAGGAGGCGTTGGTCAGCCGTCTAAAGGACTGACGGCCGGTCGCTCCAGGACGTTGGTTGTAGGACGGCCGGGGTCGGCGTCCGGGAGACACCCCGGATGCCGACCCCGGCCGTCGTCCGTTCGGGCTGCTGGCCGTTCGGGCTCTGATGGTCAGGCACCATCCGTTCGGGCCCGAGGATCGGTCCGAACGGCGTTTCGTTACCCGAAATCGGGTGTGACCGGCATATGAACAGAAGGCCACGCAGTTGTCTGCAACCACTCATGCCGGATTAGGTGATCACCCTAGTTGTGTCTGAGGTGCAGGCACTTTCACGCTGCGCATCACCTTGTGCCCGCTGATCGTCGCGGAGCGTGTTGTGCGAAGATGGTCGCGCTTTCGATGCCGGGGAGCTAACGTGTGACCCTGGGTTGTCTGGTGGAAGTCGTCAAAGAGCGATCTACACGGCGGATCCAGATGGCCCAAGTTGTGGTCCGGCACTGGGCTGGGCCACTCGGGAGGCCTCTCGGTGCCGCATTCGCGACAACGTCAGGAGGCCGGTACCCGGCCTCCTTCGGGGGGCTCGGTCCCGGACTTCCTCCGAGTAAGCGGGTGGGCGTGTGCCACGAACGCATGTCGTCGACACAAGCGTGCTCCTGTCTGATCCTGGTGCGCTGCTGCGGTTTGCGGAGCACAGTGTTGTGCTTCCCCTGGTTGTCGTAGGGGAGTTGGAAGGGAAGCGGAACCATCCCGAACTGGGCTGGTTCGCTAGAGAAGCCCTTCGTTTCCTCGACGACCTCCGAATCCGCCATGGGCGACTGGATCAGCCGTTGCCGTTGGATGCCGGTGGAACCCTGCGGGTTGAACTTAACCACAGTGACCCATCGGTACTTCCACCGGGGTTCCGGGTGGATGACAACGACTCGCGTATTCTCGCTGTCGCGCTCAACCTTGCTCGGGAGGGTAACGACGTAGTCCTGGTGACCAAGGACCTGCCGCTGCGGGTGAAGGCATCCGCGGTGGGGCTCGACGCCGAGGAGTACCGGGCGCAGACCCCGGTCGACTCGGGCTGGAGTGGCATGGCGGAACTGGCTGTCACCCAGGACGATCTGGACCGCCTCTACGCCCGCGAAACGATCGAGATCCCGGATGCCGCTGGCATGCCCTGCCATACCGGGCTGGTGCTGACCGCCTCCGGCGGCAGCGCGTCCGCGCTCGGCCGGGTGACCCCGGACAAGAAGGTGTGCCTCGTCCGGGGCGACCGGGAGGCGTTCGGCCTGCACGGACGCTCCGCGGAGCAGCGCGTTGCACTGGACCTGCTGCTCGACCCCGACGTCGGGATCGTCTCCCTTGGCGGCCGGGCCGGTACCGGGAAGTCCGCGCTGGCACTGTGCGCCGGGCTGGAAGCGGTGATGGAACGGCGGCTGCACCGCCGGGTCGTGGTGTTCCGACCGTTGTACGCGGTCGGTGGCCAGGATCTCGGCTACCTGCCGGGCAGCGAGAACGAGAAGATGGCGCCCTGGGCGCAGGCCGTCTTCGACACGCTCGGTGCGTTGGTCTCCCAGGACGTCATCGAGGAGATTGCCGACCGCGGCATGCTTGAGGTGCTGCCGCTCACCCACATCCGCGGCCGGTCGCTGCATGACGCCTTCGTCATCGTGGACGAGGCACAGTCGCTGGAACGTGGGGTGCTACTCACCGTGCTGTCGCGTCTGGGGCAGGGATCGCGGGTGGTACTCACCCATGATGTTGCGCAGCGTGACAATCTGCGGGTCGGGCGGCACGACGGAGTCGCGTCCGTGATCGAGACCCTGAAGGGGCATCCGCTGTTTGCGCATGTCACCCTGACCCGCTCTGAGCGGTCACCGATCGCAGCCCTGGTCACCACCATGCTGGAGGATCTTGTCCTCTAGGGCGCCCATCAGGGCGTTCGGTCCTGCGTTTCATGACAACTACCCGGCCGGCCATCACAGCCGGCCGGGTAGCACGCCTATAACCGCCGTAGTCGGGGAACGGATCCGGGACGGGGGCGGTTGACGTTTCTGGTGCCGTCGCTACGGGGTCTCCGGCGGCGCCGGACGTCATTATCGCCTCGCCGTCGACTCGGAGAAGCCCTGGAGGTTTTTCGATCATGCTGTTCGCTCGTGGCAAGTCGGCTCTGCCTACCGCCCAGCAGGCGTTGCCGGGCCGTCCGGTACCGGCCTTCACCGTCCCGGAGCGGCACGCCGTCCTCGACACCCCGCTGCGCGGCCCGTTCCCGGACGGCCTGGCGACCGCGGTGTTCGGGCTCGGCTGTTTCTGGGGTGCGGAGCGGAAGTTCTGGCAGACCCCGGGGGTGTATTCCACCGCTGTCGGCTACGCGGGCGGGATCACCCCGAACCCGACATATGAGGAGACCTGCTCGGGTCTGACCGGGCACACCGAGGCCGTTCAGGTCGTGTTCGACCCGGCGGTGGTGAGCTTCGAGGAGCTGCTGAAGGTCTTCTGGGAGACGCACGACCCGACGCAGGGCATGCGCCAGGGCAACGACGTCGGTACCCAGTACCGGTCGGCGATCTACACGTTCTCGGACGGGCAGCTGGCGGCGGCCGAGCGCAGCCGGGACGCCTTCCAGGCTGTTCTCGACAAGGCCGGCTTCGGCCCGATCACCACGGAGATCGCCCCGGCGGGTCCGTTCTACTTTGCCGAGGAGTACCACCAGCAGTACCTGCACAAGGTCCCGAGCGGCTACTGCGGCCTCGGTGGCACCGGGGTGTCCTGCCCTGTCGGGGTGGCCCCGGCCGACGCCGGCTGAGTCCGTGCATTCGCGGAAAGCCTGGTAGGCGCTTCTCGGCGTCGCACGACAGGAGGAGGACTCCCGGGCGCTGTGCGAGCGTCCGGTGGAAACGGCGGACACCGTGATGGCTTGGCACCGGACAGTACTCGCGAACCGGTTCGCAGTCGTGTAGCGCCTCCTCGAGGTGACTCGCTTCCCGCTGACACGCCTGATGGGTCACGGTGGTGTAGCGCGTCGCCCCTACCGCTCGAAGATGTCGTGGGTGCCGATCCGCAACCAGATGATGTGTGGGCCGGGCTTGCCCGGGATCGGGTCGCCGTACCGCCACAGCGCCCGACCATCGCGCGCCCACGTCATCTCGAACATCCCGGACTCGGACTTGTAACCCTTCACCCGTAGCCTCGGATGGAACGAGCCCGACTCCAGTCCCTCACGGAACAGCGAGACAGCACGCAGGAAGGCGGCCTGCTGCGCGGGGGAGAGCCGATGGAACTCCGCGAGGAAGCGGGCAACCGGCTCGTACGTGGGCACGGCCGCAACAATAGGACGAAGAGTGAGTGCCCCTCCGAGGGGTCAGCTTGCCTTCGACTGCGGGGCTGTGGACAGCTCATGGAGAAGCGCGTCGAACGCGGCATCACTGGTACAGATGACCGATCGTCCCGCGGTGAGGTCCTCGATCGCTTCGTCGATCGCCTGCTGAGTGGCGGGGTCCGGCGCGTCGACCCACTCGTGAGGCTCCGGGACGGTCACACCGTAGATCTCCACGTACCCACTCTAACCCAGGTTGGGGCGCCGCGCGGATCCCCCGACGTCTGCCATGGGCGGAGTGGTACGCGCGGATCCTACCCCCGGGTGGTTGGCTGATCGAGGTTCGCCGAACGCGCCGCGCACAGGTCACATAGGCGAATGCTCGGTGGTACCGGGGTGTCCTGCCCCGTCGGTGTGGCCAAACCCGGCGAATACCGGCTCAACCGCCGGGTCGCTGCGGCGATCGAAGCTCACGCCGGTGGCCGTCAGGTGTACCTGGAGCACGGACGGACCGCTGGTCTCTCGGCGAGCGGCACGTTCTGAGTTGGCGCCTGCCGATCGCAACGTGACGCCTGGAGAACGCGCAGAGGCCCGACCGGGAGGCATCCGGTCGGGCCTTTTTATTGCGGGCACGGGTCGTGTAGCGCGTGGCCCCTACTGCTCGAAGATGTCGTGGGTGCCGATCCGCAACCAGATGATGTGTGGGCCGGGCTTGTCCGGGATCGGGTCGCCGTAGCGCCACAGCGCCACAGCGCCCGGCCGTCGGGTGCCCAGGTCATCTCGTAGGCGCCGGAGATCGCCTTGAAGCGCTTGACACGGAGCCGGGGATGGAATCGACCGCCGTTTGTGAGTCCTTCGATGAACAGCCTGCGGGCGGCGCGGAACGTGGCCTGTTCCGCGGTGCTGAGGCGCCCGTACTCCGCGAGGAAGCGAGTGGCGGCGTCGAAGGTGGGCACGCGCTCACTTTAGGCGCGGATACGGCGATTCCCGGAGGTGCCTGCTGTTGCCTTGTGTCGCCGCTTGGGCGTCTGTCAACTCGCTTTGGACTGGGCGGCGAACTGGTTGAGCAGAGCGTCGAACTCATCTTCCCCATAGCAACGGACAAACCGGCTGGCGGCGATGTCCTCGTCCGCTTCGGCGATCATGCGGGCGGTCTCGGGGTCCGCGTCGATCTCTTCGGCGTTGGCGAGGATCGGGGGAAGCGTGGATTCGTCCATACCGACCTCCCGTGACCTGAAATCCGACCGGTTCGCACGACATCGCACGATATACGCACGCCGCTTCACAACGCGTACACAACGCGTACACAACGCGTACACAACGCGTACACAACTCACCGTACCGCAGGTGATGACGCGAGACGTCATCAGGCCCGGTGATCTTCATCGCCCCCATCGGCGTGCCATGCGGGCGCGTCCCATGGGCGCTGCGGTGGCAGTCCGTTCGGCCCAGACCGGCCGCCGGGCGTGAGGCTCTCGCCGGCGAACCATCCGGGACCTTCCGGTTACGGATAGGTGATCATTGAGTGGTTTACCAGGTCGAGGACGGCCGGGTCGTGGTGACGGCGGTCCGGGTGGTGCATCGTCGAGAGGTCTACCGTGGCTCGTATCGCACCTCGTCGGCGGCTCACACCATCAGGGGAAGTCGATTCTGGCTCTGAGCCAAGACCTGTGTCACCGGGTTGACATGGCTCGGCGTGCAGTGGACGTCCGCCGGGAACCCATGGTGACAGTGGGATTCCTCGGTGGGGAGAGTGCGGGATAGCCGATAGGGCTTGTGCTTTTTGTGCTTCTTGCCGCGCGTGACGCCATGGACGGCTGTCTCGGGCGAGCGCGCATCCTCAGGCGGTGCGGAACGAACCACCGGGAATCACGTGGGCACAGGCCCCGTACATCTCGGTCGGGTTCGATGGATCACCTGTGCCGCGTTGTCGCGGTGCCTTGCGGACGTGCCTGCGGATGATGAAGAGTGTGGGTGTGAGGACCTTTCCGCCGCGACAGCCGTTGCTACCAGATCTTGAAGGCGGTCGCATCCTGCGGACGGCACGGCCTGTCGGGGACCCGTCATGAAGGGTCGGCGTCGGGTCTTTCTGGTGACCCAGAGGTCCGCGGCGCCGCCGTCCGCGGTGTTCGAACTGCTCGCGGATGGCGCGGGCTGGTCACGCTGGGCGCGTCCGCTGGTCTTCCGGTCCGTCTGGGAGCAGGAAGGCACGCCCGCGCCGGGCGGAGTGGGCGCGGTACGCAGGTTGGGGCGGGCACCGCTGTCCACCCGGGAGGAGGTCGTGGAGTACGTCCCCGACCGGCGGCACGCCTACCGGATACGTTCGGGCCTGCCCGTGCGGGACTACCTGGGGACGGTGGATCTGTCACCGGTCGACGGCGGCGGCACCGAGATCGTATGGCAGGGCAGCTTTGTCGCGCTCGTCCCCGGGACGGGCGCGGTGCTCGCGACGGGCTCCAGGTTCTTCATCACGTGGCTCGCCCGCCGTCTCGCCGGGGCGGCGGCTGCCACCACGGACACCAGGCCGTCGGCCGACGCCTGACCCGTACGGCTCTACGGCTCCTTGACCAGCAGGAGTGCCAGCGCCGGGCAGTCGGTCGCGGCCCGGCGGGCGAGTTTCTTCAGCCCCGGTGGTACCGGGGCGTCGGCGATGACGGGGTAGCCCCACTCGTCCAGGGTGATGTGTTCGCCGAGCAGTTCGGCGCACAGGCCGTGCCCGGCGCAGGTGATCGGGTTGACGCGCAGCCGCAGGCTCATCGGGTTCATCTCCAGTCGTGTTCGCCGGTGGGCACGCCGGCGGGAATGGGCAGAAAGGGCTGCGAGCTGCGTGCGCCGCACCACCCGTCACGGTGCCGGTCGATCTCCGGACCGAACAGGACGAGCGCGCTGCGGACCAGGCGGACCGTGCCGTCGGGGTGGTGGCAGGCGCCGCGGCGTTCCACCAGACCCGCCCAGCGTTCGAGGTCGCGGCGGGTTCCCTCGTCCGGGTTCAGGCTCGCGAGCGTGCCCAGCGCGGCGGCGATGCGGGGCAGCCCGTTCAGGCACGGCCCGCACTGCCCGGCGGACTCGAGCGCGAGATACCGGACCACCCGTGCGGTTTCGACCAGGCCGCAGTGGCTGGCGGGGAGCGCGGCCAGCACCCCCGCTCCGACGGCGGCGCCGAGCGGTCGCAGGGCGGCGTTCGACAGCTTCAGGCCGCGGGCGCGTTCCACCGGTAGCCAGACGCCGTGGTAGCCGCCGACAAGGACGGCCTGAACCCGCGTGGTGAGGTTCAGGAGATCGGCCAGGGGCGTTCCGATGGCGGTTTCCACGACGGTGGGGGTTCCGTCCGCCTGATGGCAGGACGTCAGCATGCTGCCGGGCTCGACGGGCGTGCCGACGGCCCGGAACCAGCCGGCACCGTGGCGGGCGATGAGCGCAAGGTGGGCGAGGGTCTCCACGTTCTGGACCAGGGTCGGCGCGCCGCCCACACCGGACTCGGACACCCGGTGTGGGGTGAACCGGGGGATGGCCTCCCCGCCGTCGATCACGTTGACCAGGGCGGACTCCTCCCCGGCGAGAAACCGGGGCGGGGCCGCGACGAGGGTGACCGGTATCCGGTCGGTGCCGGCGACGGCGCGTTCCGCCAAGGCGGCCCGAAGCCGCCCGTGCAGCTTTTCGTCACGGTGGACGTAGAGGAAGGCCTCCGCGGAGCCGACCGTCTCCGCGGCCAGCTGGACACCGTCGAGCACCAGGTGCGGCGAGGTCCACAGCAACAGCTTGTCCTTGCCACTGGCCGGTTCGCCTTCCGCGCCGTTGGCCACCACCACCGCCCGGCGGCCGGCGTCGGCTACGGCGGCGAGCTTGCGGGCGACGGGGAAGGCCGCGCCTCCACGTCCGGTCAGGCCGGCGGCGTGGACGGTGTCGAGCAGAAGACGCGGGCGACCGCGGTAGGGCAACGGTCCGTGACGGGTGAGGTGTCCGGCCAGGTCCACAGCCATGGTTGCGCCGGCGCTGGTTGCGGCGGTCGGCAGCAACCGTGGCAGAGCGGTAATACCCGACGTGGTTGCTGCCACGGGGAGGACGGTGGGTGTCATCGGGAGGGGGCCTTTCGGTGCGAGGCTGCGGGAGTGCGCCGATCCGCGGTGACAGCGGGTGCGCGGAAGGCGCTCAGCACGGCAGCCACCCGCTGCGGGCGGGGCAGCGCATGACCGGCTTCCGCGAGCCGGTGGCCGATGGCCGCGCAGACGGCGCAGGCGCAGCAGACCGTGAGCGCGAGCAGCCAGCCGGAACGAAGATCGCTGCTGGCACCGATACCGTGGACGAGGGCGACCGGGTAGGCCGCATAGGCGAGCCAGTGCACCCCGCGCCAGACGCGGTGGCCGAGCCGGAGTCTCAGCAGGCTGGTCACGACGACGGTGATGATCAGATCGAGGGAGATCGCGCCGAGACCCAGCCAGAACGTCTCGTAACTTGAAGTGAACGGGACGATGGCGGCGATCAGTCGGATGCTGACGTAGGGGTCGGCGACCGCGGTGAGTATGTGCAACGCGAGGTAGATCACAACGAGCAGCGAAAGGGTGCGGTGCAGACCGGTCACCGCGAACCGGGGGAGGCCGGGCAGCCGACCCTTGCGGTTGACCAGCACGCCAAGTACTACCACCGCGGAGAGCATGACCAGGGAAATGATCCCGGTGGCGCGGCTGGTGTACCACAGGGCGGTGCTGGAGGTGATCGTGTTCATGCTGCCGCTATCTCCTTCGTCTCGTCCCGTTCCGTCTCGTCCGACATTGCTTCCTGCGGCTCCTGCGGCTCCCGCGGCCAGCCTGCGACGGTGTGGATCGTGCCGGTGTGTTCCACGAGCCGGGCGTGCAGGTCGAGCCGGGCCAGCCAGCCGAGCGCGGGCCAGCCGCGGATGATCGAGGTGGTGGCGGCGATGTTCGCGTCCAGGCAGGTGGCGGCGGCGACCGACACGGTCCGCCAGACCGGGGCGGCGGGCAGGCCGCTGCGCGGGTCGAGAATGTGGTGCAGCATGTCCCCGCCTCGCCGCCAGCGACGCGCGCCGGTACCGGATGTCGCCAGCCCGCCCTCACTTATCGTGATCGCAGCTGATGGTCCGGTCGCCGGGGCGTCAGGATGCCCGGTGACGTCCTGCACCCGGATCCGCCAGCCGCCGGTGGGCGGCTGCCCCGCAACCGCGATGTCCCCGCCGAGGCTCACCAGGACACCGCAGCCGACAGCTTCGGCGAGTCGGACGGCGGCCCGGTCGGCCGCCCACGCCTTCGCGGTGGCGCCCAGGTCCAGCCGCACCCTCGCCGGGACGGTGAGCTGCCCGGTCGTCCGGTCGAGGACGATCTGCCGCCAGCCGGGGACGTGGCGCACGGTCATTGGCGCCGGTGGGCCTGTCGGTGGGACCAGCGGGAAGTCACGGTCGTAGCCGATCTCGGCGAGGGCTCCGCCCACCGTCGGATCAAGATCACCGTTGGTGAGTGCCGCCGCGTGGAGCGCCACCGCGACCGCTTCGGCGAGCAGCGGACTCACCATGACGGGCCGGCCGTCCGCATGGTTGACGGCGACGAGTTCGGAGTCGGGGCGGAACCTGCTGCACGAGACATCCAGGGCGGCGATGTCCGCGGCGAGCATCAGGCGCGCCTCGGACAACCGGGACGGGTCGGTGACGACCACCCGGACGGTGGTACCGATCGCCTTCCATTCGGCGTCCGCCACGGTGCTCATGACGTCGCGCCCGAGGTGGCGTGCGAGCTGCCTGACGACGAGGACGACGAGGACGATGAGGATGACGGCGCGGACGAGGACGACGATGAGGATGACGGCGCGGACGAGGACGATGAGGATGACGGCGCGGACGAGGACTGCAACTGCGACGAACCGGACGTGGTGTCGCTGGTGCTGTTCGAACCGCTCAACGAGGTTGTGCCGCTACCTGTGCCTGACGTGCTGGATGAGGTCGTGCCGCCATCGGTGCTGGCGGTCGTCACGGAGGCCGTGGAGCCGGGCAGGGAGAAGAAGACCACACCCGCTCCCAGCACGCTGGCAACGCCGACCCCGGCGGTGACTCTGGTCAGTCGGGACATGCCGGTCTGGCGGCTCGTCCCGGGGTTCGCTGCTTGATCGGACCGGCTGGCAGTCATGTGGGGTCCTTCCCGGATCGGGTAGTGGTGTCCGGTAGGGGGCTTCGGCCGGTTGGCGGCGGCCTGCACGAACACCGTGCCCGCGAGCCTTAGCGCTGGCCTTGGCGTCAGCTTTGAGTTCCCTGTGAAGCGGACCTCGCGTGGTTGTGCCTGCGGTGGGCGCGTCGCGTGAGATGATCGCGGTGGCATTGTTCGCGAGGTGCCCCGGGAGGCCGGGGATGATCGGACACCGGCCTCGCACGTGTGCCGCCCGTCGATGGTCGGGCGGCCGGACAGCGGGAGCTTGCCATACCTGCGGATCTCTATGACGTGATCTACCGGCGACGTGACGTGCGTGCCCAGTTCACCGGGGCGCCGGTCCCGGAGGACGTCCTGGAACGGGTGCTTGCGGCGGCCCACGCCGCACCCAGCGTCGGCCTGAGCCAGCCCTGGGATTTCATCGTGATCGAAAGTGTCCGGACCCGGAAGGCGTTCTCTGATCATGTCGGGCATGAGCGTGCGCTCTTTGCCTCGACTCTGAGCGGGGACCGGGCCGCCCGCTTCACCCAGATCAAGATTGACGGCGTGATGGAGTCGACGCTGTCCGTCGTGGTGACCTACGACTCCCAGCGCGGCGCACCGGGCGTCCTGGGCCGGCATTCCATCGCGGATGCGGGGCTGTACTCGGCGTGTCTGGCGATCGAGAATCTGTGGCTGGCGGCAACCGCCGAAGGGCTCGGCGTCGGTTGGGTGTCCTTCTACCGTGAGCGGATGGTCCAGGACCTTCTCGGGATTCCCGACGGCATCCGCCCGGTCGCGTGGTTGTGTCTGGGGCCGGTCACCCATCACGAGGCCGTTCCCGATCTGGAACGGCACAGCTGGGCACACCGTCGTCCGCTGCGTCAGGCGGTCCATCGCGAGGCGTGGCGGCCCGCCGGTCAGGGGCGCGCCGCGGGTCCCGCCTGATCTGGATCAGTCGGGTTCGGTCTGCGCCTGCGGGGATGCCGGTAACGATGCCGGTAACGATGCCGGTAACAGCGCGTCGGTCAGTGTCCGGCACAGCCACGCCTCGTACTGTGCGGCCGTCCACTGCCAGGTAACCCGGAGCATGTGGTGGACCTCGGGCGTGGTGAGTGTCCACAGGATGGCCGCAGCCTCGTCGATGGGCGTCCGGTCGCGCAGCGGGCCGCGCTCGGCGATCCAGCCCGCCACTGTGATCATTGATTGTCGTCGCCGGCGTAAGTGCTGGTCGTCCCGGATCTCGGCGACCTCACGGTCGGCGGCCGCGGCGCCCCGCAGGATGTCGTCGAGCGGCCGGGTACGTTCGAGCAGGCGGGACGTGCCCGCGGCAAAGATCTCGATCTGTCGTTGTTGGTCGGTTTCCCGACGGATCGCGTGCGGGTCCTCGGCTCCGCTCACCAGGTGATCGCCGTCCGTGCCACCGCCGTCCGTGCCACCGCCGTCCGTGCCACCGCTCGGATGGATGCCCGTGCCCACGGCGGCGTTGTCGATGAGTTCCTTGAGCAATCCTCGTTTCGACCGGAAGGCGTCGTACACGGTGTCGGGCGAGACGCCGGCCGCCCTGCTGATCGCACTGATCGTGGTCGTCGCGTAGCCGTGGGCGTGGAAGAGCTCACTGGCCGCTTCCAGGATGCGCAGCCGGGTCCGGAGGGCCTGCTCGGCGCGCAGGGGGGAGTGGTACGTGCGGCGCCTGACGGGGTCAGTCATCGGACCGCTCCAACACCGCTCATCCCAGCGGAGTCGAAGCCGGCCCCAGCGGGCCGAGGGCCGGCGGGAAGGCTGCCGGTGTGGATCCGGTCGCGGAGCGGTCGCGGTTTGACGACTGCCACCCGGCGGCGCCGGCGACCGCCCTTTGGCACTCTTTGGTCATATTTAAACCATATAGCGCAATGTGCGCGGTTGGCGACCGGATCAGACTGTTGGTTGAAGCGTTCGTCGACTGTTGAAATGATCGCGAAAGTCGCACCCCGACAGCTTCAGGTGATGACTTGACGGCGATCCATCACTATTTTTTGTGATCTAGTTGTGCCGGTGCTTCCGGGTGGATCTATTGTTTACTGAAGGTGATGACCGTGCGATTGGTCGAACCAATGCCTGCCGCACCGATATCGCCGGTCACCCCGTGCCCCTTGAACCCGATCGCGGTGGCCAGTCCGGCTATCTGGTTGTCACTGGTGATCGTGTAGCCGGCGGCTGGCAGCGCCTGGCGGTAGAACGTGGCCACCGCGCTGTCGGAGACACCACTCAACGTCACCGTGGACTTGTTGCCGCTGGACGCGCCATTCTCCACCTTGGCACCCGGCGGGATCGGGAACCCGGCCGGGACGTTGGCCCCTTTCAGCGCGTCGTTACCGGTGGCCACCTGCCCGCCGGGCAGGGACGTCGGCAGGGACGTCGGTAGGGACGTCGGTAGGGACGTCGGTAGGCCGGACGGCAGCGAGGTCGGCAACCCCGAGATGGTCGCCGACGGTGACGCCCCGGTGGTGCCGGCCGATCCGCCGCACCCTGCGACCAGTAGCAGCATCAGGCCACCTCCCGCGGCTGCCGCGGCCAGCCGGGACGGCCCGGAGCCGACGGGACTCTCGCAGGCACCCACCCTGCTGTCACTCTTCACGGAACTCCCCCTTCGCGGACTCGGCCGCCACCGTGCGTCAGAGATGGCCTGCCGTGGCTGCCGATCCGATGTGATATTCGCCATTGATACCGGTCCGAACACCATAAGCGGCCAACCCCGGGGAGTAGCTGGGTTGTCGTCGTCCTGTCAGTGCGTCCGCACAGGGCTCCTGCCTGGCGGTCGGTGGCGGCGTGACCCCGGAGTGGTGTTACTCACCGCCAGGCTCCCCACGCGGTCTGTTTCGCGCTCGGGCCGGTCCCGACATGCCCCGGAGCGCCCAGGATCAGGTTCTCAGCGGTACCGTGATGTGCCGTGGCAGTGAGCAACAATACGGTTGCCGGGGTGGTTCTCAACTACCTTGATGACAATCCTGGTGAGATCGAGACGTTGGGTCCGCTGGTACTGGCGTCGATGGCCGGGCCGAAGCCTGTTACGGACCGTTCCACGATGCCGGCGCATGTCACATGCGGCGCGGTCGCGGTCACGGCCGACTGGCGGGTGCTGCATGTCCAGCACCGGCGTCTGGAGCGCTGGCTGCTCCCCGGAGGGCACCTTGAGCCTTCCGACCGGTCCCTTCTCGGCGCCGCCCTGCGTGAACTCGCCGAGGAGACCGGAATCGCCGCGAACACGGTGATTCCGGACGCCGTCCGACCGGTTGACATCGACGCGCACGTCATCCCCGAGAACCCCGACCGGGGAGAACCAGCCCATATACACTATGATGTTCGTTTCCTGCTGCACGTCCCCAATCGTGCGGTGGAACTGCGCTCCGAGGAGGTCTCCGACCATCGCTGGGTTCGGTTAGGCGACCTGATGGGGACTTTGGGTGACAAGTTGCGTGCCCGCCGTGCCCTCCCCGGGCCGGCGCGCCTCGCGTACTGACCCGGTCGGTCAGGTTCCGGGCTGGATCAGCTACTGAAACGGGCGATGGCACGCATCTTGTTCATCGCGTCCAGCGCGGCCACCTTGTAGGACTCGGCGAGTGTCGGGTAGTTGAACACGGCGTCGACCAGGTAGTCGACCGTGCCGTTGCAGCCCATCACGGTCTGGCCGATGTGGACGAGTTCGGTCGCACCCGTGCCGAAGACGTGGACGCCGAGCAGCGTGCGGTCGATCGAGCTGACGAGCAGCTTCAGCATGCCGTAGGAGTCTCCGACGATCTGGCCGCGGGCGAGCTCCCGATAGCGGGCGACCCCCACCTCGAACGGCACGGCCCGCTCGGTGAGCTCGTCCTCGGTGCTGCCGACGTAGGAGATCTCGGGGATGGTGTAGATCCCGATGGGCATCAGATCGTGCCGCATCACGTGGACGTCCTCACCGCAGGCGGAGTAGGCGGCGAGCCGGCCCTGCTCCATGGAGGTGGCGGCCAGCGCGGGGAAACCGATGACGTCGCCGACCGCGTAGATGTGGTCGACCTCGGTCCGGAAGTCCGAACCCACCTTGATACGGCCGCGGTTGTCGGCGCTGAGGCCCGCGTTGACGAGATTGAGTGCGGTCGTGAGCCCCTGGCGGCCGGCCGAGTACATCACGGTATCGGCGGGAAGTTTCTTGCCGCTCTCCAACAATGTCAGAGTGCCGCCGTTGTGGCGCTCGACGGAAACCACCGACTCGCGAAACCTGAATGTAACCGCCAGGTCTCTCAGGTGGTACTTCAGGGCCTCGACGATCTCCACGTCGCAGAAGTCGAGCATCCGGTCGCGGCGTTCCACCACGGTCACCTTGGTGCCGAGTGCGGCGAACATGGAGGCGTATTCGATACCGATCACACCGGCGCCGACGACGACCATCGAGCCGGGAATCTTGTCCAGCGCCAGGATCTGGTCGCTGTCCACCACGGTGCGGCCGTCGAAGTCGACCGTGTCCGGCCGGGCCGGCCTGGTCCCGGTCGCGATGATGATGTTCTCCGCCCGGACCCGCCGCTCCTCGACCTCGTCGGGGCCGACGATTTTGATGGTGTGCGGGTCAACGAAACTGGCGGTCCCGATAAGCAGCGCGACCCGGTTACGGCTGAGCTGGCTGCGAATGACGTCGATCTCACGTCCGATGACGTGCTGAGTACGGGAGGACAGGTCGGCGACCGTGATGTCGTCCTTGAGCCGGTAACTCTGCCCGTACATCTCCCGTTGGGTCATACCGGTGAGGTAGAGCACGGTCTCACGCAGTGTTTTGGACGGGATCGTGCCGGTGTTGATACAGACCCCGCCGACCATGTCACGGCGGTCGACGATCGCAACGCTGCGGCCGAGCTTCGCGGCGGCGATGGCTGCTTTCTGCCCGCCCGGACCGGATCCGATGACAAGGAGGTCGTAGTCGTACATCGTCACCTCCTCACGTCAATACTCCGAAATTGATTACTGCGAGGCTAGCTGGCCGGGACGGTCGCGGTACCGGGATCGTGAGGTTGTCACTTCCTCTTCTGCCGGGACTTCCGGACCTCTCCGGACGGCTCGCCAGGGGTGGTCGGACGGGTGCGCGGCCGGTGTGCGGCCGGTGTGTGGCCGGAGCGGGGCCGGGATGCGGGGCCGGGATGCGGGGCCGGGATGCGGGGCCGGGATGCGGGGCCGGGCGGTGCCCCCGTGCCGGCCGTCCGAGGCCCGGGAAAAATCTTCCAGGTGCCCCGTAACCTCCGCCGGAGTGTCTCGTTGAACCAGGTGCGGGGGTCGTGGGGGCTTGCTGGGGGGTCTTCCACGGCCCCCCGCCGTTCGACGGGACGAACGGCGGGGGGTTTCTCGGCCACAGCGATTGGTCCGGTGGTTTCCGGGCCTTTCGGACGGGTCTTTCCGGGGCTTTCGGACGTTCGTCCGTGGCCGCGCCGGCCTAAGCGCGTGTCGTTCCTACGGGTGCGTCATCGACAGGACGTCCAGCGCGGCGTCGAGCTGCGCCTCGGTAAGCGTGCCGGCGGCCACATAGCCACGTTCGAGGACGACCTCGCGGATTGTCTTCTCCTCGGCGAGGGACTGCTTGACGACCTTGGCGGCCTCCTCGTAGCCGATATAGCGGTTCAGCGGCGTCACGATGGATGGGGAGGACTCGGCGAACCGCCGGCAGCGCTCGACGTCCGCGATGATGCCGTCGACGCAGCGGTCCGCGAACAGCCGGCTGATGGTGGACAGGATGTGGATCGACTCGAGCAGGTTGCGGGCGATCACCGGCAACATCACATTCAGCTCGAAGTTACCCGCGGACCCGCCGAACGCCACGGCCGCGTCGTTACCGACCACCTGGGCGACGACCTGGCAGACGGCCTCGGGGATGACCGGGTTCACCTTGCCGGGCATGATCGACGAACCTGGCTGGAGGTCGGGCAGGCGGATCTCCCCGAGCCCGGCGCGCGGACCCGACGACGCCCACCGCAGGTCGTTGGAAATCTTGTAGAGTGACAGCGCGATGACCCGCAGCACACCGGACGCCTCGACCAGGCCGTCGCGGGACGCCTGGGCCTCGAAGTGGTTGCGGGCCTCGGACAGCGGTAGCCCGGTGGACACCGCGAGCTGCTCGATGACCGCCGCGGAGAAACCGGGCGGGGTGTTGATGCCGGTGCCCACGGCGGTGCCGCCCAGCGGCAGCTCACCGATCCGGGGCAGGGCCGCACGCAGCCGCTCGACGCCGTAGCGAACCGCCGCCGCGTACCCGCCGAACTCCTGGCCGAGGGTCACCGGTGTCGCGTCCATCAGATGGGTACGCCCGGATTTCACGACCTCGGCGAACTCGACGCTCTTGCGTTCCAGGGACGCGCCCAGGTGGTCGAGCGCCGGGATCAGCTCGGAGACGATCGCCTGCGTCGCCGCGACGTGGATCGAGGACGGGAACACATCGTTGGACGACTGCGAGGCGTTGACGTGGTCGTTCGGATGCACCGGCCGGCCGAGCCGCTCGGTGGCCAGGGTCGCCAGCACCTCGTTGGTGTTCATGTTGGACGACGTCCCGCTGCCGGTCTGGAACACGTCGATGGGGAAGTGGTCGTCCCAGGCGCCGTCGGCGACCTCGGCGGCGGCCTCGCTGATCGCGGTGGCGATCTCGTCGTCGAGGACGCCGAGCTTGGCGTTGACGGTTGCCGCCGCGGCCTTGATCCGCGCCAGGGCGGCGATGTGGGCCCGGGAGATCCGCTGGCCCGACACCGGGAAGTTCTCGACCGCACGCTGGGTCTGCGCCCGCCACCTGGCCGTGGCCGGTACGCGTACCTCGCCCATGGAATCGTGCTCGATGCGGTAGTCCTGCTCGCTCATGTGCTCCCGCTCCCACCGGTCGTTACCCGTTCGACATCTACCTTCCGTTCTGGAGGTTAGGGGCAACGCGGCGGGCGCGTGGGCGGGTGGGCCCGGAGCTCCCGCCCGGACGGACGGACGGCCCGGTTGCGCGGACGGGGCCGCCGCGCGTGTGATCGCGACCGCCACGCCTGATATCCGAGCCCGGGCCGCGGTCGCGGCGTCCGTGCCTCCGTGGAACCCGCCGGCGGGGCTAATCGCTGACTTATTAATACCGCTTGATTGTCCGCTATTTGTCTTCCTGGGTGCGGCCGAAATCTCATCGGATCCGCCGTCTTACGCTGCTAGCGTGGTCATCGGGGACATGAATGGTTGCGCGGTAACGGCTGGGGTCGTCCGCATGGACATGTGAAATGGCGGCAGTCATGCGTTCCGGTCCCGGCCGTCGTCTTCTTGTGCGTTCCACGGCCTTGGCCCTCACCCTGGTCGCGAGCGCCTGCGCGCATGGTAATTCACCGGCGCGCGGGAGTTCTTCGGCCATATCCGTGGGCACGGAAAACGTCCAGGTCACCGGGCGGTCGACAGCGGGGCCGACCCCGTCCCAGGCTCCTTCCGTGACCGCCGCCGACGGTGGTGCGCCGCTGGCGCGACAGATGGCCATCGCTGGGCTGGATGCGGGCGCGGCCGGGTCGCTCGGGACAGCCGCGGCGTCGGCACCGACGCCCACCACGGCTTCCTCGACGGCGGACGCGATCCTGAGCGCGCAGGTGTCGACCGGGTCGGCCCCGGCGTCCCCGGCCGGCTGGGGGAGCCCGGTCCTCGTCGAGAACTTCGACGGTGTCCTGAACACGTCAAAGTGGAATGTTTACAATTCCCCGACCGCGGATAAACTTCCACGCCGGGCTTCGAACACGTCGGTGAGCGGCGGTTCGTTGCGGCTGGCCGGCAGCTATGATGCGGCGGGACGTAACATTTCCTCGGGGGTGGCCAACACCGTCAACCAGCTGTACGGGCGATGGGAGGTCCGGTTCCGGGTCGAGGCGGGGGCCGGTTACTCCGCGGTCGCGTTGTTGTGGCCACGGACGGATAAATGGCCGACCGACGGCGAGGTCGATCTCTTCCAGATCGGGTCGGCCGACCGGGCGACGGCCGGAGCCTTTGTGCACAACGGTCCGGACAACAACTCCACCGGATATACGATCAAGGCTGATTTCACGAAGTGGCACACGGTCGCCGTCGAATGGCTGCCATACCGGCTGACCTATTTCCTCGACAACCAGCCGGTGTGGACCGTGAGCAAGTCCACAGCGGGCGGTAACCTCATCCCGAGCACATCTCCGATGCACCTGGCGCTACAGCTCGACGCCGGCTGCGCCGGGGGTGTGACGTGTCGTGAGGCGAGCACTCCCGCCCGGGTGAACATGTACGTTGACCAGGTTCGGGTGTGGGCCGCGCCACCCGGGCTGATCGGGTAGGCGGCTGATCGGGTAGGCGGTTGCTCGGGCAGGTGTCAGTGGGCCGGCGCGTGGGTCGCGGTCGGAGAGATCGGGACGGAGTCCCGCGGCGGGTTCGTGCCCAGCACGATGTCCCCGATGTTGGACGTCACGCCCAGCCAGTAGTGCTCGTTGCGGAAGTGGTGCAGGCGGTGGTTGCGCCACACCCGCCGGTACAGGACTGTCCGTGGCTGATAGCCGCTGTGGATGACGAAGTGCGTCCAGTCGTAGGCGATCATCCCGAGGCCCACGCACAGTGCCGCGGTCGATGCCGGGAGCGACCCGAACACGGCGACGGCCAGCCCGAGCGTGCCGCCGCCGAGGACCTCCTGTGGGCGCAGGAACATCGTGTCCATGCTGGTCGGGTCCTGATGGTGCTGTTCGTGGCCCCAGCCGGCGGTCCGGTAGAAGAAACGGCCGACGGGGCCGGACGGCCGGGCGTGCAGGATCCCGCGGTGGATCGACCATTCGACGAACGGCTGCGCGGCCAGCATGGAAGCGGCGACCGTGGCGTCCGCCCGGCTGAAGCGCCCGCGGGCGAGCCGCACGGTCGCGACGCTCGCGACGGTGCCCAGCAGCACCGGCGGGCGGGGATGGGCCAGGAAACGGCGGGCGGCATCGCCGAGGGTGGTGACCTCGGACGCCCGGCCGTGCGGACCGGGCCTGTCCAAGCGGGCGACGGCCGTGGTGGCGGCCGTGGTGGCGGAGCCGACGGCCGTGGTCGCGGCCGTGGTGATGGCGCGGACGATCCCGACCGTCGTCCGGGCCGGGGAAGGCGTCGTCGGCGTGCTCAGAACGGCACCGTCGAGTACGCCTGGAGTTTGGTCAGCTGATGCTGGCTGTCCACCCGGCGGACCGTCCCGCTGCGGGAACGCATCACGAGAGAAGAGGTGTTCGCCCCGCCCGGCCGGTAGCGGACCCCGGCCAGCAGCTCGCCGTCGGTGATGCCGGTGGCGACGAAGAAGACGTTGTCGCTGTCGACGAGTTCGCGGGTGGTCAGGACACGTTTCGGGTCGTGGCCGGCGTCGAAGACCTTCAGCTGCTCGTCGGGGTCCCGCGGCCACAGGCGTCCCTGGATGACCCCGCCGATGCAGGCCACCGCACATGCGGCGATGATCCCTTCGGGTGTGCCGCCGATGCCGAGCAGCAGGTCGGCGCCGGTGTCGGCGGACGCGGCCATGACCGCTCCGGCGACGTCCCCGTCGGAGATGAGCTTCACCCGGGCGCCGGCCGCGCGGATCTGCTCGACAAGCTCGGCGTGGCGTGGGCGTTCCAGCACGACGACGGTCACGTCGCGGGGGTGCACGCTCTTGGCCTTGGCGACGGCGCGGATGTTGTCCTCGACAGGCGCGGTGATGTCCACCACGCCGGCGGCTTCGGGGCCGGTGACGAGCTTCTCCATGTAGAAGCAGGCGCTCGCGTCGTACATGGACCCGCGTTCGGACACGGCCATGACCGCGATCGCGTTGTTCATGCCCTTGGCAGTGAGGGTGGTGCCGTCCACCGGGTCGACGGCGACGTCGCATTCGGGACCTTCGCCCGAGCCGACCTCCTCGCCGTTAAAGAGCATGGGGGCTTCGTCCTTCTCGCCCTCACCGATGACGACGACGCCGCGCATCGACACCGTGCCGACGAGCCGTCGCATCGCGTCGACGGCGGCCTGGTCGGCGCCGTTCTTGTCGCCGCGCCCGACCCACCGGGCGGCGGCGAGTGCCGCGGCCTCGGTCACCCGGACGAGTTCGAGGGCGAGGTTACGGTCGGGGGCCTGCCCCTGGACCGCGAGATGATCAGGAAGACCTGTGCTGTCTGCTGCCACAGTTCCCCACAGTAGTTGCAGACGGGTTCATCCGCCCGCGCGAACACCCACCCGCCGCGCCGGGGCCGACGCCTTGGGCGCGGGCGCGATCATACAGCGTGATCATGCGGTGCAAGGTGTCGGGTGTCATACACCGCGGAGGTGGTTCATGGTGCAACCTTGGCTGACAGGCAAGCGTCCAACCTGTACGTATAGGCGACCGGCACGCGGAGGGGGCGTGCCGGGCGCCTGTTCATTGTTTACCGGCGGTTGATCGCCTGGCGTTTGGCCGCGCCGGTTGCGCCCTGTTAGTTGGGTTACCCCGGTCCCGTGGTTGGGCCGCCCGGCCGGTCCCGCCGCCCGTGAGAGTCCGGCGGGGCGTCAGGATGGACGGGTGGCACGACGACGCGGGCAGGAGACGATCCGGGACATGACGCTGTCCCTCGGCGTGGTGATGGCAGGGGTGCTGCTGTTCGCCCTGTTCATGCCGCGGGGCGGGGGGGACGCGGTGAAGGCGGTGGACACGGCCGCCCCGGTCACCGCCTTCGCGCGTTCGGCGCCGTTCGCCGTGGTGGCGCCGGTGGGCCTGCCCGGTTTCTGGAAGGCCACGTCGATCCGGACGGACGCGCCATCGGGTGCGTCGCGTACACAGACGGTCGAGCTGACCATCGGGTACGTCGTCGACCGGTCGGGTAACCGGACGTACGCGCAGCTCAACGAGGGCAACGCCTCGGACGCGGTAAAACGCATCCTGGCCGACCGGCCGGTGACGGGGGCCGTCGAGGTGGCGGGGGAGTCGTGGCAGGAGAGGCGGGACGACGCCGGCCATCTGGCGTTGACCCGCCAGGCCGGTGATGTCGTTCTGATCGTCTCGGATGGCGGTGGCAAGGGCGGCGCGTCCCCCGCCGACCTGAGCACCCTCGCCGCCTCCCTGCGTCCGCACACCGCCTGACCACCGGCGACCCCGAGGCTGCACCGTTTCGTGTGTCAGCCCGTCCGGACACATCGACGATAAAAACATGGACAGGACCACGGACCGGACGGAATACCGGGTTGACTCGTGAGCAGATTTCCTGTTGGTGATCGTTGTTAATTTAGATCATTTTGGGATTCACGGAAATATAATGCTGAATCCAGGCGGATTGGTTCTTTCTGAGCCGTGGTATCGCTGGAACCGTTGACCGAACGGGTGCCCGACCGACATGCACGCCCGCGAAGGCTGGTGACGTTTGACACGGCTACGGGGTGGAGCGTCAGGGCCGTTGCGGCATGTGATGAGATGATGCTGTGGTTCTACTCCAGTCGCTCGCCGTCGCGGGGACGGATTTGTGTTGAGTCGGACGTTGTCTTTTCCGCGACTCGAGAAACTGGTGTTTTCACCCAGGTGGCGTAGGGCTGTCGTGGTGGCGCTGGTCGCGGTTCTGCTGTTCGGCGTCGCGACGGTGCGGCTGTTCATCCTTCCTGCCACCAACGCGCCGGCCAAGGTCGACGCCATCGTCATGCTTGACGGCAACATGACACATGAGCGGCGCGACCGGGCCATCGAGCTGGCCCGAGTCGGTTACGCGCCGGTGCTTGTCGTCTCCACGCCACACGGCAAGAAATGCCCGGTGAACGCCGTACCAACGGTTCGTGTCATCTGCTTCGACCCTGAGCCTGTCACCACCCAGGGTGAAGCGAGGGGAACAGCGGAGCTGGCGTCGCGGTACGGCTGGAAGACCATCCTGGTGGTTGCCAGCCGGCAGCAGGACACGCGGGCAAGAATTCGATTTGAACGCTGCTACAACGACCGGGTACTCGTCGATGTCGTAACCCCGCGGCTGCGTGACTGGCCCTACCTCATCGCCTACGAATGGGGCGCACTGGGCAAGGCGATGATCCTGCAACGGGGCTGCTGAACCGAAGGAAGACGTGCCGGCCGGGGGAGTCACGGCGCGACAGCGGCATCCGAGAAGATCAGGCTGATGTCGACGTCCCCACCGAAATGGATGAGCTGGGAACGCCCCGGAGCGGCCAGCATCCTGCGGACGCACTGGCCGACGGTCATCGACTCGCTCAGGGTGATCTCATACAGATCCTTGCTGCTCCGCGGGCGGCGGCAATACCAGGAACTTTAGGTTCTGGTATTGGGGGCCCGGTCCGCTCGGCATCGAGCTGCGGTTACGGCGCCGCGAGGCCACACTGAGCCAGCACGAGGTCGGCAGGCGCGCACACTGCTGCCCGTCCTACATCTCGAAGATCGAACGGGAGACGGAATTCCCCACGGTCGCTCTCGTTCACAACCTTGACCAGGTACTGGACGCCGGTGGCGCGATCATTGCCGCCCGCGCCGCCGACACGCGGGCGAGACCATCACGCTCACCGGCCATGGCGTGCCTGACGTGCCTGTGCAGCGGCTGATCGGGGAGGCTGCCACGAACCGCCGGGATCTCCTCGAAGCACTTGCCGCAACGGCCGGGCTGACGGTCGCCGGGGTGGCGGTCGCATCCGCGCTCACCCCGCTGGACAGGCTGCTGGCCCTGGACAGGACCGCCTCCGGCTCGGGTGGGCTGGCCCTCGTCGACGCCCAGCTGGAAAGCATCGTCGCGGACTACCCGACAACCCCGCCGACCGTGCTGCTCGGGCGGATCGCCGAGATGCAGCAGGTCACCGACGCCCTCGGGCAGCTCAGCCTGCGCCCCGCCGACCAGGCCCGGCTCTGGAAGACCCGCAGCTCATGGCGTGGACCCGGTACATGCAGTCGGTCGTCGAGGACTACGCGGGCAACCCCCGCGGCGCCGAGGAGTACGCGCTCGACGGATTGCGCTATGCACCGTCCGGGCCGCAGCGGGCGATCCTCCTCGCCGACGGCCTCACGGGGGTACGGGCCGCGCTCGGCGATGCGGACGGTGTCGTGGCCGCGGTCGACGAAGCCGGGGCGATCGTCGCATCCCTGGCCCCGCAACAGCGCGGCCCGCTGCACGCCACCATCGTCCATGACCTGGACAGCTACCATCCGGTCAATTTCGGCTCGAACGCCGCGACAGCTTTCGCCCGCCTGGGGCGGCCCGACGACGTCCGGGAGTTCAACGCCCTGGTCACACCGCTCGCCGAAGCGGAAGGCTCACACCAGCGCTCCTACGTCCGCCTCGACGAGGCCGCCTCGACGAGGCCATGGCCGTGATCCGCAGCAAGGACCCGGACCCGGCACGTGTCTCGGCGCTCGCCCTCGAAGGGCTGGACCTCGCCACCCCGTTCCAGACCGCGCACGTCGGCAGACGGCTCGACCTCATCCTCACCGACGCCCGTCCGTTCGCCTCCGACCTGGCCATCCGCGACCTCACCGACGCGGTCACCACCTGGCGCAACACCCCGGCCCTCGCCTCCTGAACGCGGTTCGTAGGCTGGTGCTCACCAAGACACGCCAGCCATACGGGGGCTTTGATGGAACACAACCTGGCGACCTCGGCGGACAGCGCCGACTACCTGGTCGACCTCTCCAACATCGTGCGCGAGCAGTCGATCGGGGGGCCGGGTCTGCGCTCCCTGCGCCGGCTCGACCTCGTGGTGGCGGCGCTGGTGACACTCACCGGGGACCCGGGCGTCCGCGTCTACCTGATCGCCGACGCCAGCCTGCTCGGCGGCCACAGGGAGTTCACCGATCAGGCCGACGTCCGCAAGCTCCGCCGCTGGGTCGCCGACGGCCTGGTCGAAGAGGTCCCCGACGCGGACGACCGGGTTCTTGAAATCGCCGGCATGACCCGCGTCCCCGTCATCACCGGGGACCGCTACGACGCCTACCGCACCGAGCACACCTGGATCCAGGGGAATACCTCGCAGTTCCTCAAACCCACACCCGGCCCTGGCGGCACCGTCGCACTCGTCCCGCTGGACATGGGCGTCCGCACCCCGGCCCAGATCTCCCGCCGTGAGGAACTCGCCGCGCTCAAGAAGCAGGGTCTGCTCGGCCCCAACCAGACCCCGCTGATCGAGGTGCTCACCCGGGCCTGGCGCTGCCCGGAACGGCGCTGTTCGCTCTATGACATTCACAGCGGCGACCGGGTGCTCCTACCCCGCATGCGACGGGGCGCACCCACCTGCCAGCAGCATCAGATACCCCTGCGCGACGACGGCCCGCGCCCGGCCACCGCCCAGCTCAAGGCCGTCATCAACGGCACCGTCACCCGTTACACCCTGGCCGAGGACTCGGTGACGCCGGTGGGACGCTACCCCGACCCCGGAATCGCGCTGTTCAGCCTGCTGGACCAGGATGCCGCGGCCAGGGTCAGCCGCGAACACGTCGTCGTCTCGCTCCAGAAGGGGCTCGTCCTCGTCCGCGACGTCAGCAGCTACGGCTCCCGGATGCGCACCGTCGACAAGCGGGGGCGGCCGGGGCACTGGGAGCAGATGACCCCCCAGGCCGACCGGCGTTTCCGCCCCGGCGACGAGGTCGAACTCGCCCCCGGCGTGATCCTCACCCGCAGCGGCCGGATCTTCCCCGCCGAACTTCCCGACGGCTGGCGGACCGGTGCCCCGCAGGCCCCCGTCCCACCCGGCGCCGCCGCACCCACCATGTCGACCTGACCCCTGGTACCGACCTGACCCCTGGTACCGGCCTGGCTACGGTGTCGGCCCGCGGGTGGGGGTGTCGGTCCGACTCCGGCTGGTGATGGTTAGAATCACCGCAGTGCGCAGGGGGGGATGATGGCCGGTTTTGTGTCGGTAGGGATCGGGATCATCGCCATCCGGCGGCCATCCGCGCATGTTTGTCGTTGACCGGGAGCGGATAGCCGCCGCATTACCCCAGTACGAACTGGGCCCTGGGCTGGGCTCCGGCGGGTTCGCGCATGTGCTGGCGGGCCGGCACCGCCGCCTGGAACGTGACGTCGCGATCAAGGTGTTGTCCTCGGCGAAGGAGGACGCCCCCGCCGGTTTTGTCGCGGAGGCGCGACTGCTCGCCAATTTTGATCATCCGCATGTGGTCCGGGTCCACGACTACGTCGAGGACGACGACGGCCTCTGCCTCATCGTCATGGAGCTGCTGGCAGGGGGCACCCTGACCAGCCGGCGGGCAGGTATCCAGGCCGAAGGCGCCTGTGCGGTCGGCCTGGCCGTCGCAGAGGCGCTGACCTGTGCACATTCCCAGGGAGTGCTGCACCGCGACATCAAACCGGACAACATCCTGTTCGACGCCGCCGGTCTGGTGAAGGTGACCGACTTCGGGATCGCGAAGATCCTCGACGGATCGGCGGCCAACGCGAGCCGGATCATCGGGACGGCGCAGTACATGGCACCCGAACAGATCCTCGAGGGCCGACTGGGGCCGGCCACCGACCTGTACGCGCTCGGTCTGCTCCTGTACGAGCTCCTCTCCGGGGCGCCGCCGTTCGACCCGACCCTGCCGCTGCTCGCGCAGCTGCGGCACCACCTCGACACCGCCCCCGAACCGCCCGCCGGGGTCCCCGCCCCGGTCGCGGAGGTGGTCATGCGGGCCCTCGCCAAGGACCCGGCCGCCCGCCAGCCGTCCGCCCGCGCCTTCGCCCTCGATCTCGCCCGCGCCGCCTGCCTCGTCTACGGCCCGCGGTGGATCGCCCGTTCCGGCGTCGGTCTGCGCCTCGACGACGACATCCGCGAGGCCGCCGACCGTCCCCCGGAGCCGGAGCCTGCCGAGCGCCCCCAGCCGCAACCGGCCGGCCGCGCTCTTCCGCCGCAGCCGGTCGAGCGCCAGCCGCAGCCGCAGCCAGTGCCCGTCGGCCGGACCCCTCAACCCGCCCAGCGGGCGCCGGCTCCCGGCCTCCGCCCCTCCGGTCGGCCGCTGATCGGCCATATCAGCTCGGTGTTCTCGGTGGTGTTCTCCCCGGATGGCAAGGTCCTGGCCAGCGCGGGCAACGACACGACGGTGCGGTTGTGGGATGCGGCCGGCCCGTCGGCTCCCCGTCCGTTGGGTGGGCCGTTGCCCGGCCATATCGGCCCGGTGCGGTCGGTGGCGTTCGCCCCGAACGGCACGATCCTGGCCAGTGCCGGTGACGACAAAGCGGTGCGGTTGTGGGATGTGGCCAGCCCGTCCGTCCCCCGTCCACTCGGCGAGCCGCTGACCGGCCACACCAGGATGGACACGGTGGTGTTCTCCCCGGACGGCCGCACCCTGGCCAGCGCCGGCAATGACGGGAAGGTGCGGTTGTGGGATGTGGCCGACGACCTGTCCGTCCCCCGAGCGTTCGGCCCGCCACTGACCGGCCACACCGGCGCCGTGCTCTACGTGGTGTTCTCCCCGGACAGCCAGACCTTGGCCAGCGCGGGCAAGGACGGGACGGTGCTGTTGTGGGATGTGATCGACCGGTCGGCTCCCCGCCTGCTCGGCGAGCCCCTGGTCGGTCACACCGGCCGGGTGTGGTCGGTGGCCTTCTCCCCGGACGGCACGATTCTGGCCAGCGCCGGGGCGAACAACGCGGTGCGGTTGTGGGATGTGACCGACCCATCCGCCCCCCGGCCGATCGGTGAGCCGCTGACCGGTCACACCAACCGGGTGCGGTCGGTGGTGTTCTCCCCGGACGGCCGCACCCTGGCCAGTGCCGGTGACGACAAAGTGGTGCGGTTGTGGGATGTGGCCGACCCCTTGGTCCCCCGTCCGGTCGGCGAGCCGCTGACCGGTCACACCAGCATCGTGAACGCGGTGGTGTTCTCCCCGGACGGCAGCACCCTCGCCGCTGCCGGCGCGGATCACACCGTGCGGCTGTGGGGTTACGAGCTGCCCGCGCCGGCCCCGGCACCCCCCGCCAAGGCCCCGGCGCCGCCGGCCTTGGCGGTGGCCCCGACGGTGGCCCCCGTACCGGCGGCGAAGCCGGCCGCGCCACCCCCCGCCAAGGCCCCGGCCGTCCGACCGCCGTCCTCCTCCGCTCCCGGCCCCCGCCCGCTCGGCCGACCGCTGACCGGCCACACCAGCCCCGTGTTCTCGGTGGTGTTCTCCCCGGACGGCAGGATTCTGGCCAGCGCCGGCGGCGACAAGACGGTGCGGTTGTGGGATGTGGCCGACCCGTCCGCCCCCCGCCTGCTCGGCGAACCCCTGACCGGCTATCTCAACCAGGTGCGGTCGGTGGCGTTCGCCCCGGACGGCACGATCCTGGCCAGCGCCGGCGCTGACCGGAAGGTGCGGTTGTGGGATGTGGCCGACCCATCCGATCCCCGTCCGCTCGGCCAGCCCCTGACCGGCCACACCGACGCGGTCCTCGCGGTGGCCTTCTCCCCGGCCGGCCGCATATTGGCCACTGCCAGCGCTGTCAACGACAAGACCGTGCGGTTGTGGGATGTGGCCGACCGGACCGCACCCCGCCCGATGGGTGGGCCGCTGATCGGTCATACCGATTCGGTGTTCTCGGTGGCGTTCTCTCCGGACGGCGCGATCCTGGCCAGCGCCGGCAACGACAAGACCGTGCGGCTGTGGGATGTGGCCGACCCGTCCGATCCCCGCCTGCTCGGCGATCCCCTGACCGGCCACACGAACCGGGTGCTGTCGGTGGCGTTCTCCCCGGACGGCACGATCCTGGCCAGTGCGGGCAGTGACAAGACGGTGCGCCTGTGGAAGCTGACCGGCCGGGCTGCTCCCCGTCCGCTCGGCGATCCCCTGACCGGCCACACGAACCAGGTGCGGTCGGTAGTGTTCTCCCCGGACGGCGCCACGCTGGCCACCGGCAGCATCGACAAGACGGTGCGGTTGTGGGATGTGGCCGACCCCTCGGCCCCCCGTCCGCTCGGTGCGCCGTTGTCCGGCCATACCGACACCGTGTGGTCGGTAGTGTTCGCCCCGGACGGCCGCACCCTCGCCAGCGCCGGCGATGACAGGACCGTGCGGCTGTGGGACTGCGGGTCGCTCGTGCTGAAGCACCGCCAGGTCGACATCATCCCCGCACCGCCCGCGAAGAAGCCGGCGGCCCCAGCCCCCGCGGCGAAGGTGGCCGCGCCGGCTCCCGCGAAGAAGCCGGCGGTCCCAGCCCCTGCGGCGAAGGTGGCCGCGCCGGCTCCCGCGAAGAAGCCGGCGGCCCCAGCCCCTGCGGCGAAGGTGGCCGCGCCGGCTCCCGCGAAGAAGCCGGCGGCCCCAGCCCCCCGGAAGGCGTCCGCTCCCGACCCCCGCAGCCTCGGCCAGCGGTTGACCGGCCACACCGGCTGGGTGATCTCGGTGGCGTTCTCCCCGAACGGCCGCACCCTGGCCAGCGCCGGCGCGGACCACATGGTGCGGTTGTGGAATGTGGCCGACCGGACCGCTCCCCGCTCGTTCGGCGCGCTGCTGGCCCACACCGACCGGGTGGACGCGGTGGCCTTCTCCCCGGACGGCACGATCCTGGCCAGCGCCGGCGCGGACCGGAAGGTGCGGCTGTGGGACATGACCGCCGGCGGCCCGCGCCTGCTCGGCGAGCCGTTGACCGGCCACACCGACCGGGTGTGGTCGGTGGTGTTCCTGTCGGACGGACGCGCCCTGGCCAGCGCGGGCAAGGACGGGACGGTGCGGTTGTGGGATGTGGCCGACCGGTTGGCACCCCGCCCGGTCGGCCCGCCCCTGGCCGGCTCCATCGGCCCGGTGCGGTCGGTGGCGTTCACTCCGGACAACCGCATCCTCGCCAGCGCCAGTGCTGACATCAGCGGTGATGGCCCGGTGCGGCTGTGGGACGTGACCGCCCGCAGTCCCCGCCCGCTCGACCCGCCGCTGACCGGCCACACCGGCGACGTGTGGGCGGTGGAGTTCTCCCCGGACGGCCGAACCGTGGCCACCTCCGGCGTCGACCGGACGGTGCGGCTCTGGGACATCACGGCCCCCCGTCCCCGCCTGCTCGCCCCGCTGACCGGCCACGGCGCCCGCAGCCCCCGCCTGCTCGCCCCGCCGCTGACCGGTCACACCGGCCGGGTGGGGGCGGTGGCGTTCTCCCCGGACTGCCTCACCCTGGCCAGCGCCGGTGACGACAGGACCGTGCGGCTGTGGGACATCACCGCGCGGTCCGCCCCCCGCCCGCTCAGCCCGCCGCTGACCGGCCACACCGGCTGGGTGAAAGCGGTGGCGTTCTCCCCGGACGGCCGCACCCTCGCCACTGCCGGTGACGACACGACGGTGCGGCTGTGGGATGTGCGCTGACAGTGGTACCGGTGTCGCGTCCCGGCCGGGGTGAGGTCTTGACCCGGGCGGCGGTCGTGGGACTGTGCTCAGGTGGCCGCCAGACATCGACCGTTACCCGCGGTCCGTCCGTGGTCGGCGGTGGCGTCGAGATACCGCTACACCGTCCGTGACACCACCGTCCGTGACACCACTGTCCGCGACGCCATCCTTGGCGACACAGACCACGACACCGGGGGACAGACGTCCGTCCTGATGGTCTGCACCGGGAACATCTGCCGGTCCCCGATCGCGGAACGGCTGTTCGCGGCGCGGCTCGCCCACCGGCTCGGCCGTGCCTACCGTGGGGTTACCGTGGCAAGCGCCGGTGTACGCGCGGTGACCGGATCGTCGATGGAGCCCCATGCCGAACGGGTCCTCACGGAGCTGCGCGTCAACCCGGCCGGCTTCATCGCGCGGGACCTGACGGCCGGCATGATCGAACGTGCTGACCTCATCCTCTGTGCCGCGCGCGAGCACCGGTCGGCCGTCGTGACCATGGCGCCGCGGGCTCTGCGCCGCACCTTCACCCTCCGCGAGTTCGCGCGGCTGCTCGCGGACGTCCCCGCACAGGAGATCGCCGGCCCGACGCCCGCCGAACAGATGTCATCCCTGGTGTGGGCCGCTTCGCACCGGCGTGGGTACCGGCCACCGGTCGCGCCGGGGCGCGACGACGTGGCGGATCCCTTCGGTCAGCCGCTCGACGCCTTCCGCCAGTGTGCGCAGCTCATCGAGCGGTGCCTGGCCCGCCCGCTCGACCTGCTCGCGTACGCCGCCGGGTCGCCGGCCCCCGGCGTTGCCGCCCGTCCATGATCCCAGCGACTGATCCCAGCAGCTAATCCCAGCGACTGATCCCAGCGACTTTGTCCATATGTAAGCTTTTCGGCTGGATGGGCGTGCACATCGACAAAGTCACGCCGATCTCATCGGCGGTCGGTACCCACTGACGCCGGCCGCCTGTTGTCAGGTTACGTACGGTCACACGGGCAGTGCCTTATCCGGTGTCGGGCCGTCCACCTTTGGGCTGCGTACCTTCGGGCTGGGCCGCGTTGAGGCGGGCGCGGGCACCGTCGAGAAAAGCCTGACATGTCCTCGCGAGCGCCTCACCGCGTTCCCACAGCGACAGCGACTCCTCCAGGGTGATGTTGCCGGCTTCCAGGCGGCGGACGACGTCCTCCAGTTCCCCCCGGGCTCGCTCGTACGTCGGCGGAGCCTCCTGCGTCGGCGGAGCCTCCTGCGTCGGCGGAGCCTCCTGCGTCGGCGGAGCCTCGTGCCGCGCCGGTGCATCCTGCGAACCTGACACCGATACCTCCTGGGGGTCGACCGCGGCGAACCGGCATCACCGGGGACACGGCGAACCTACGCGGGATGCGCCTACGAGCAGAGCACCGCATCAGGTCGGCAATCAACGTGCGGCCGGCGGATCCGTACAACAGCCGGCGGGCATCGTTGTGATCTTGCTTGACGTGGATGGGCGCGGTCCGCGATCGTCTCCGGACATGCGACAGGGCGATGCGCGACAGGGCGATGCGCGACAGGGCGATGCGCGAGAGGGCACCATCGACCGGGCCACCGACGAGGAGTTCGTCGACGCCCTGCCCAAGGTGGAACTCCACGTCCACCTGGAGGGGTCCATGCATCCGCGGACCCTGCTCGCCCTCGCCCGCCGCCACGGCGTCGACGGTCTGCCCACCGACCTCGACGGTGTGGCGAAGTTCTACGAGTTCCGCGACTTCGACCATTTCATCGACGTCTACCTGGCCGCCGTCCGCGTCCTGCGCGACGCCTCCGACTTCGCGCTCCTCGCCCGGGAGACGGCCCTGGGGCTCGCCGCCCAGGGCGTCCGGTACGCCGAGATCACCTTCACGCCGTTCCTGCACATCGAGCGCGGCATCGACCCGTCCGAGGTGTTTGCCGGAGTCGAGCAGGGCCGCCGCGAAGCCGAGGAGGCAACCGGCATCCAGATCCGGTGGATCGCCGACATTCCGGGCCTACCCGACATGGATCTGCGTCCCGCGTCCGAGGGCACGATCGAGTTCGCGCTGAACCACCGCGAGTCCGTGATCGCGCTCGGGCTCGGCGGGCCCGAGGTCGGCGTGCCCCGGCCGCAGTTCGCGGACGTGTTCACCGCCGCCCGCGACGCCGGGCTGCACCGCATCCCGCATGCCGGCGAGACGACCGGGCCGCGCACGATCTGGGACTCCCTCGAGTACCTGCACGCCGAACGCATCGGCCACGGCATCCGTGCCCTGGACGACCCTGCCCTTGTCGACCACCTGCGGGCCGCGCGCATCCCGCTGGAGGTGTGCCCCACGTCGAACCTGCGCACCGGCGTCGTCGCTGACTACCCGGAGCACCCGCTGCCCAGGATGATCGAACTGGATCTGCCGGTCAGCCTCAACAGCGATGATCCGCCCATGTTCGGCACCACGCTGCGCGACGAGTACCTGCATGCGCTGCGCAGCCTGGGCCTGAGCCGCGGTCAGGTCGCGGACCTGGCCGCAGCCGCGATCGACCACTCGTTCGCTCCCGCGGCGGTCAAGGACGCCATCCGCGCCGAGCTCGACGCCGTCACCGACCGCCTTGCGGATGCTACCGACCGCTGAGCAGGTCCGGCTACGTCAAGCGGAGAGAACGTCAAGCGGAGATCTTGTGCAGGTCGGGCGGAGTGGCCTGCGTGGCCGCCGGATCCTGGCTCGGGACATCAGGAGCGGGGACATCAGGAGCGGGGACATCAGGAGCGGGGACATCAGGGGCGGGGACATCCACCGGCGGGATCCCCTCGGGCGCGGCAACCGGAGCGCCGCCTGCGGTGGGTACCGGCGAGAAGGTGGTGCGTACCGCGGCAACGAGAAAACCGGCGACTGTCGTCGTCGTTCCCACCACGATCATCCCGGCGCGCGCGAGGCCCGCGGGTCGTCCCCGTAGGAAAGCGCCGACGCCGTCCGCAACACCCCGCGGCAACACCCTGAGGATGAAGTCCCGTTCGGGTCCGAGGGGGCCGCGTGCTTTGTCGTTCTGGCCCGCGCACAAACGTCGCAGTGTTGCCTTTGACGCGCCTTCCGCCCAGCAGCGACGCACGATATAGGACGGCCGTTGCCGCTGGGAATGCACTTGGTGATGAATAACCGCGGCCGGTTCGTGAACGAATCGCCCGCCGGGCACTCGGGACGATGCCCGGATGCACAGCTCTGTTTCCTCGCAGCCCGACGCACCGCGGACCTGGCGGCCGAGGCGCGTGTCAAAACCGCCGGCTTCGGTGAACAGGCTCCTGCGGAACAGGGCGCAGCCACCGAAGACGTTACGAACGGTCGTCTGCCGCGTCGGCAGCCCGCGATGGCTGCAGCCGACCGTCCAGAGCAGTTCCTCGGGGAACCAGCCGGGCTTCTTCCCACCCCAGTCGGGCAGCACCCATCCACCGACCCCCAGTACGTCGGCGTCGCCGGCGGCGACCTCCGTGAGGGAGGACAGCCAGGTCGGGTCGGCGACCGCGTCGTCGTCCAGGAAGGCGACGAACTCGCTGTCGACCGCGGCAATTCCGACATTACGCGCGTTGGAGAGCCCGGTGCGGCCACCGGTACTCAGCACGAGCTCGTTCCCGGCCCGTTCGTGCAGCCGGGCGAGCAGCTCGTCGTCGCCGTCGACGACGACGACGACCTGGTACGGCACCAGCTTCTGCTCGCGTAGCGAGTCGAGGGCCCGCATCAGTTGTGGCCATCGCTCCACCAGATGGCTGCACACCACAACGCTGACGCTGGTCACGATCTCCTCCAGGAGCTGTGTCGGGCGGTCCGGGCGGTCCGGGCCGCCCGGAAAATGCGCCACGCGGTCCGACTTCCGCGTCGCAGGTGCGGAGTGATCCCCGGCTGACCGTTCCGGACCAGTGCCAGGGTCTGTTCGGGACTGGTCGAACCGGTGACAATGAGCCGACTCACGGACAACGGTGACGCGTCGGGTCGGTGAATGCGGTATCCCACCTCGCATGCGGAGGTGAAGCCCGTATCGGCCACTGCCTTCCGTACGGTTCGGGTGTGATAACCGAACGGATAGCAGAAGCTCCGCGGCTGGTATTGCAGTTCTTCCTCGAGCAGGCGTCGGCTGGTCTCAAGGTCACGGCGAAGTTCATGGCCTTCGAGAATGTCGAGTTCGGCATGCTGATGACTGTGTGACCCGATCTCGTAACCGGCGCCGTGCAGTTCTCGCAATTCGGCCCAGGTAAGCAGGGCCGAGGCGGCATCCGGGTATCCGGACAGCCAGCTCGCCCGGCCGCCGACGTAGGCGGTGGGGACGTAGAGCGTCGCGCCCGCGTCCGCCTTTTTGAGCTCGGGAACCGCGTGGCTGGCAAAGTCCGCGAAGGCATCGTCAAAGGTGAGCGCAACGTTCTTCTCGTCCGGACGGGAAAGAGCGTCGGACAGACTCCGTAACCGGTAGCCACCCGCGGTGAGGCAGGCGAGCTGGTCGGCAAAGAGCGCCGGTGGAACCTGCCACCGCCGGAATGCCCTGCTCGCACCGTGACCGATGCTGTGGAACATCAGCACGGGAAGCGGACGAAGGCGATCCATCATGTTTGACTTGAGGGACGGAATAATGTGTCAATATCAGCGGAAGAACTGTCAGGCAAACGGCCGCGCGCCGACATCGCCTCCGCCAACGTAGTCCCCCCAGATGGCGTTCGGAGTTACGTGGGGGGATCGTAGCACTGTGAGTGTGAAGTTGGCGTGGTTTCCTTATTGGGTGCTTAATAGTTACGTTCAGTATCCAATTAAATACAGTATGCGATTTTTTGGCTCTGGTGCGCGGCGAGGCCGGTCCGTCAGCCGGTCGAGGTGTTCGGCGGCGCGGCGGCTGTCGCGAGGAACGAACCGGCAGCGACACGGACGGTGAGGTCGTCGCCAGCGTCCACCTGTGCCGGATCGCGTACGACAGCGCCGTCGGAGGCCTTGCGGACCAGGGCGTAACCGCGGTCCAGGGTTGCGGCTGGTGACAGTGCGTGTACCCGAGCGGACGCGTGTGCCAGGTCGTGCTCCGCTCGCTCGATCACGTGCGCCACACGGCGCCGCCCGCGTGACCGCAGCGCGTCCACGTACTCACCCTGACGGTCGAGCTCGCGTCCGGGCGCTACCAGGACCGGACGGCTACGCAGGTCCGCCAGTGCCCGAGCCTCCCTGTCCAGGCGATGCTCGATGACCCGTCGGGACCGCCCGCGCAAGGTCGCCACCAGCGTCAGCTGCTCGGCGACGTCCGGTACCACCTTCTTCGCCGCGTCCGTCGGGGTGGACGCGCGGACGTCGGCGACGAAGTCGAGCAGGGGAGCGTCCTGCTCATGGCCGATCGCGGACACCACCGCCGTGCGCGCCGCGGCCACGGCCCGCACCAGCGCCTCGTCGGAGAACGGCAGCAGGTCCTCCAGCGATCCGCCACCACGGGCGATCACGATGACGTCCACCTCGGGGATGCGGTCGAGTTCGCGCAGCGCGTCGATGACCTGCCCGACCGCGAGCGGTCCCTGCACCGCCACCTCCCGCAGCACGATGCGCACCGCGGGCCAGCGGCGGCGGGCGTTGTCCACCACGTCCCGCTCGGCCGCGCTCGCCCGGCCGGTGATCAGTCCGACGGCCCGGGGCAAGAACGGGGGCCGGCGCTTGCGGGACGCCGCGAACAGCCCCTCGGCCGCGAGCACGCCACGCAGCTGCTCGAGCCGGGCGAGCAGGGCGCCCGCGCCGAGCGGGCGGATCTCCACGACGGACAGCGCGAGCGTCCCGCGCGCGGGGTGGAACGACGGCTTGCCCCAGACCACCACCCGCGCACCGTCGACGAGACCCGCGCCCACCGCATCGCACACCGCCCGCGGACAGGTCAGCCGGAGCGAGACGTCGGCGACCGGGTCGCGCAGGGTGAGAAACACCGTGGCGAGGCCAGGCCGGCGGACGATCTCGGTGACCTGGCCCTCCACCCACACCCGCCCGAGCCGGTTGACCCAGTCGCCGATCGCCCGGGAAATCGTCCGGACCGGCAGCGGTTGCTCCGGCGACGAGGTGAGGGTCACCAGGCAACCGTAACGACCCGAACTGTCGATCCATGCACAAAGCTCGCCGAGCGTCCGTGCAGGTTGCCGGCATGTGACGGTTATCGTTTCCGCACCGGCGTCGGTCCCGGGCCGCGTAGACTTCCGGGCATGGGGCGGATCCTGTTGGCCAATCCGCGCGGGTACTGCGCTGGCGTCGACCGAGCCGTGCTGACGGTTGAGAAGACGCTGGAGCTGTACGGCGCTCCGGTCTACGTCCGCAAGCAGATCGTGCACAATGCCCACGTCGTCAAGACGCTGGAGGCAAAGGGCGCGATCTTTGTGGACGAGACGTACGAGGTTCCTACCGGGGCGACGGTGGTGTTTTCTGCCCACGGTGTCGCGCCGTCCGTCCACGAGGAGGCGAAGTCCCGCGAGCTGCGAACGATCGACGCTACGTGCCCGCTAGTGACCAAGGTCCATGGCGAGGCGCGCCGATTCGCCAAGGAAGACTTCGACATCCTGCTCATCGGTCACGAGGGCCACGAGGAGGTTGTCGGTACCACGGGCCAGGCGCCCGACCGCATCCACCTTGTAGACGGCGTGGAGGATGCGGCAGCTGTCACCGTCCGTGACACTTCCAGAGTCGCCTATCTCTCGCAGACCACCCTGTCGGTCGACGAGACCGAGACCACGGTGCTTGCGCTGCGTGAGCGGTTCCCGCTGTTGCAGGGGCCGCCGAGCGCTGACATCTGCTACGCCACCCAGAACCGCCAGGTCGCGGTCAAGGAGATCGCCAATCAGGTCGAGCTGATCCTTGTGGTCGGGTCGCCCAACTCGTCGAACTCGGTGCGCCTGGTCGAGGTCGCTCTTGACCACGGGGTACCCGCCGCCTATCTGGTGGACGATGCCAGCCAGGTCGATCCGGCGTGGCTCGACGGGGTCGAGACGATCGGCGTGACCAGCGGGGCATCCGTGCCCGAGGAGCTGGTGACCGAAGTTGTCGCCTGGCTCGCCGAACGCGGGTTCGACGATGTCCAGCAGGTCACCTCGGCCGAGGAGCATCTGCTGTTCGCGCTGCCGCCGGAGCTCCGTCGTGAGATCAGTGCCCGGGAGCGCGCGCTCCGGGGTTAGGACGTCGGGTTCCCGCGGTTGCCGTTCGCGGGTTCGCGGAAGGATCGGAGGCGCTGCCTCCGCACTACTGTTCTTGCTGGTGGCATGTGGATCAAGCGGTGCGTCGGAGCGAAAGATAGACTCCCGCGCACCGCTGGTTCAACGCTGGGCAGCTGGAACATCCGCGTACACCGACGTCCGTGGCCTGGTCTGGCAACCCGACACGGCTGTCGCTGACGGTGGCGAGCTGAGCACATCCTCGGGGTCGATCCAGGCAACCGGTAATCCCGGCCTCTACCAGCGGGAACGCCGGGGTGTGCGATCCTATCGGCTGCCCGTACCCAGACAGGGTACGTACGCGGTCGTCCTGTACCTCGCCGAGACCGCGGGTACCCCCGTGGGCGGGCGGGTGATGACCATCCGTGCCGAGGGCACGACGATCGCCACCGGAGTGGACCTGGCGAAACTGGCCGGTGACCTGCACGCCTACCAGGTGGTCGGGACAACGGTCGTGGCCGACGGCGTCCTCAGCCTCGACCTGGTCGCCGACCACGGGCAGTCGGCGGTGAGCGCGGTCAGCGTGTCCTTCGTCCGGCCCGGTACCAGCGGGCCGAGCTCGCTGTTCATCGACGAGTTCGACGGCGCTGCGGGTGCCGCTCCCGACCGGCACCGGTGGGAGGCGTCGACCGGGACGCGCTGGGCTCCGCGGGAGCTGCAGACCTACACCAACCGGACGGAGAATGCCGCGACCGACGGCAGGGGCAATTTGGTGATCAAAGCCAGGCGGGAAAATTTCGCGGCTGGTGACGGGGTCGTCAAACCGTTCACCTCAGCTCGATTGATCACACAGCGTTCCTTTTCTTTTACCTATGGGCATGCTGAGGCGCGGATCCGGATGCCGGCCGGGGTTGGTCTGCTTCCGGCGTTCTGGATGATGGGCGACAACGAGAACACGGTGCCCTGGCCGGGCAACGGCGAACTCGACGTCGTCGAGCTCCCTACCCCGACCAATATCATCTACGGCACCGTGCACGGCCCGGACGGATCGCCACGGGGATACGACGCGCAGGTGCGCGGCGAGCTGCCCACACCGGGGTACCAGGCGTTCCACATCTACGCCGTTGACTGGTATCCGGGTGTCGTCCAGTTCTCGGCGGACGGTTCCGTCTATGGGACGATCACCGAGGCCGATCTCGCGCCGACGCGGAAATGGACGCTGGATCATCCGTTCTACCTGCTGTTCACCCTGGCGGTAGGGGGCCCCTGGCCGGGATCCCCGCCGCCGGACGAGTCGTTCCCCCAGACGATGACCATCGACTACGTGCGGGTCACCGGGTAGTTTCCCGGGCATCGGAGTTTTCGACCCCGGTTTCGACCCCGGTTTCGACCCCGGTTTCGAGGGGCCGTGAGCCCTCCAGCAACCCGACCGGGTCCGCGCAGAGTGTGTCCACCGCCGTACGCACCAGCGTGCGGTCGAATGTGCTGGCGTGGAAGGTCGCGGTGACGTGCACACCCCCGAGCATCTCCGCGAACTGGAAGGTGAGGAAGTCCGGCTGCCGCTGGGTCGTCGCCGAGAGGTAACGGGCATCGGCCCCACCGTTACGCCATGGCAGTTTCTCGAAACCGCGCAGGCGCCCGAGATGGTTCAGCACAAGTGACGGATGCGCCGGAAAGAGCGCGTGATCGGTGAGGGCTGCGATGCGCCCGATCTGGGCGAACCCGGTGAGAAGGCTCATCGTGGCCAGCGGGCGCCCGTTGGCGGTCGCGGCCTCCAACGCGGCTGAGATCGCGGACGGGTCACGGGAGTCCGCCGGCTCGAGATAGATCCCGATGGTGAAGTTGCCGTCGAGATGTCCACCCGTCGGGAGGAACTTCCGGTTGTCCACGACGGTGTAGAAGCCGGCGGATGCCGGGCGCATCCCGGTCGCTTCCACCGCTGCCCGCGCCGCGGCGAAAACCACGAGGGTCCGGGTCACGCCCGGGGCATTGCGGACCCGCCATCTGCGCATGTCAGCGAGCGCGCTTTTGGGGATCACCCCGGATGCGACCGCGAACTCCGGCTGCCACGGATGCGGCCGTGTTCCCGGGACCGGGCCGGGCGGCGGCGTGCGCGGGGTCCGCAGCGTCGCGCGGATACGGCGGGGCTTTCGGCCGTAGTAGTCGCCGAGCGCGCGCGCCAAGGGCATCCGCACGGACGGTTCGTGCAGGCCCGTCGGAGCTCGCTGCTCCACCGCGGCGGACAGCAGCTCGGAACCGGCCTCGATCGCCAACCGGGCGTCGCCGAGCGGATGCGCCAACGACAGCGCCACGGTGTCACTGCCGAGCGCGAAACGGAACGGTACGTCGTCCTCGTACGCGGCGTACTGTTGCTCCAGAATCCATTCAAGATCACTGTTGTCAACGGTATCGCCAAGCATGGTGACCATACGTTCACAATGGTTGTCGATTTCAGCGCCGGTAACCGAACGCCACCGCCGGTAGTTGTGGTCGGGCCGGTGGAACAACCGGTGGTCCGGCACAGCCCCGGCCAGCTCGCGAAGGGCCGCGCGGACGGCGTCGACCTCCGGCACGTGCAGCGGACCGAAAACGAAGACGGAATGGGCGCCGATCCACATCCGGTCGCGGCCGGCGATGCGCACGGATCGGGTCCGGGCTACCACCGCCCTACCTCCGAACAGCGGTGCTCGGGCACACCTTGCCGGAGCATGCCTTCATGGAAGATCCGTACCAGTGCGTTGAACCTCGCAGGCCGCCTCGTCCGTGGGAGCTTCAATCGCAGGATCTTCGATTAAGGACATCATGGCTCAATGTATGACCTCGACGAGGATGTCGGCTACCTCCTACTACCTACCTCCTACTTTCGGGGTCCGACCTCCTACTTCGGGACGTCCGCGCTCCTGGCTGCGCAGGTTTCTCACGGACGCCTGGGCCGCTGCCAGAGGCGTACGTTCGTCCCGCCCCAACCGGCGTCGGCTCGGCCGAGCGCGCGGGTTCGCATCCGATCTTCGTCTGCATCCCCGGCATGCCCAGGCGGGTTGGTCCCTCCGGACGGGTGGTCCCACGGGGTGACGCCGATGTCGATGCCAACGCCGTCGTTGGTGTAGTCGTTGGTGTAGTCGACCGGTAGCAGTACCTCCAGCGGGTAGAAAGTGGCGGCAAGCCGTTCCTGACGTGCCGCTGAGACCGGCTCGGAGGCATCCACCGTCGCCGACCGGTTCGGTCGGGAATGTCGCAGGACCATGAGTAGGGGCGGAAGGGTGATCAACCCTTCCAGTACCACAGCGAGCAGCCAACCCCAGCACAGACCGTTCACCCCGCCGAGGCGACCCCCCGCGAGGGCGAGGACGATCTCCATCGCGGTCCCCACCCCGACCACGCGGACGGCGGATCCGAGCCGCCCCTGGACCCGCCGGACCGAGACGTAGTGATCCTTCACCACCAGTGGCACACCGGCGAGCATCATGATCCGGAATGCGCTGACCGCGACACCACTGGTGTAGGCCCCGCCGAAGATGGTCATGACGAGTGACGCGAAGGGCGCCGTGACCAGAAAGATGCCGGCAGCCGCGGCGAGACCGAGCGGCAGTGTCAGGCGAATGTTGGCCAGGGCCTTCTCCTCGTCCTGACCTGAGTGCGCGAACACGGCGATGGCCAGGGCGAACGGGATGATGAAGAAGAAGGACGCGGCAAGACGGGCGGTGGTGAAGTAGGCCGTGTCCGCGGCTGTCGCGGCCACCGCGGCGAGAATGGGCAGGATCAGCGTCGGGATCTGCAACGCAAGGTTGAGCATGTGGTGCCCGCCGGCCTCGCCGCGCATCGCCCGAAGCTGCCGGAACCCCGCGAACCTCAGGGCTTGCGGGGCTGTCCCGTCATGGGGCAGGCCGTCATGGGGCGGACGCCGGAAGTGGCGGTAGCAGACCGGAAGCGACAGGCCCAGACCGAGCGTCCACGCGAGGTAGAGGTCCAGCCCCGAGGTCCAGCCGACCACCACGAACACCGGGATCAGACCCAGCTTGACGACGGAGGTGACAACGTTGCGCACAAACTGCACGGCGCCTCCCGCCGCCGACAGCAGGGCGAAATCCAGCATGGTCGTCACCGCGAACAGGACGACTCCGACGCAGAACAGCGTCGCCGCAAACACGTTCGAGCTGATGGGACGCAGCGTGTCCGACAGCAGCGGGGTGACCGCGGTCCAGGCCACGGCAAGGATGCCGGAGGCGCACCCGACCACGGTCATCGACGCCCGCATCAGCCCGAGCCGGTCGGATTCCCGTTGGATGGTCGGGAGTTTGGCCATCAACAGGGTGCCGAGCCCGAGCATCCCGACCGAGCCCAGTACGGTCATCGCCGCGATGGCCGCCGAACCCACCCCGACGGCGTCGACGGCATAGGCACGCGCGGCCAGGGACCAGAATGCCGCCCCGAGGACGGACGTCACGATCTGTGTCCCGACCATGGACATCGCGATGGTCAGCAGCCGCGCGAGACCCCCGGATCCCCGGCCCGGTCGCGAACCACCCGGGTGCGATGCGTCATCGATGGATCCGGGGGCGGCTGTCACGGGCAGCGCATCCGGTGTCACGGTGTCCTGGGCCGGCCCCTCATACGGCGGCACGATAGACATCCGCGAGTGCGAGGGCGCAGTCGTCCCAGGTGGGAAGGGACGGGTATCGCGTCCGGTGGTTGCCGGCCGCCGCGGAGCCCGAGGCATCCGGGTTCGCGGTGTCCGGCCCTGATGTGTCCGGGCCTGATATATCCAGGTTCGGCTTGAGGTGCTGCAACAGTGCCGCGGCGACAGCGCTCGCGTCCGCCGGGTCGTCGACCCGGTCGGCCAGCCCCCGGTCGGCGAGCTCACCGAGACCCGTGGTCGGGGCCACCACGACCGGACGGCCCAACGCCACGGCTTCCATCACGGCGACGGGATGGGCTTCGTACTCACTGAGCAGTGCGACCACATGGGCACCTGCCAGCAGGTCGGTCATGGCCTGGCGCTCGGCCGGTGGGATGAAGGTGAAGCCGACCTGGTCGGCGACTCCCAACCGGGCGGACTGGGCGCGCAGCTCGTCCTCGTAGGGGCCGCGACCGACCAGCATCAGCCGCGTCCGTGGTTCCCGCTCGAGCAGCGCGGGCAGCGCGGCGATCAGGTGATGCTGGCCCTTGTACTTCTCGAACCGACCGACCGAGACCACGGTCGGGGTGTCCGGGTCGGGCCGGACGTCGGTCGCGGTGGTGGCCTCGACGCCGTTCGGGATGACCGCCAGCCGGTCATCGGGAACACCCGCCGCGCGGGCGAACATCTCCTTCTCGAACTGGGCGACGCACAGCACCGCCTGCGCGCGGCGCAGCAGCGGGCCCAGCACCCGCCACTGGACGTCCCGCAACCGGTGGCGTACCGCTGAGGAATGACCACCCGTGTGCGGGCTCACCAGATACGGCGTGCGGGCGGCGAGAGCGGCGGCCATCGCGATGATCGGGACGGCGGTGTGCACCCCCTGGCAGTGCACAAGGTCATAACGACCACCGCGGACGGTCGCCTGGATACGCGGGGCGATGTAGTAGTCGCGTTCCCGCGGCCAGGCGGGCACCCGGCGAACCTGGACCCCTTCGACCACCTCGACCGGTGGCCGGTGCCCGGCGCGATCGGTGGTCAGCACGTCCACCCGGAGGTCGGGAAAGGTGTTCAGCCGCCGGGTCGTCTCGTAGACGTGTGTCTCGATCCCCCCCATGTCCGGGAAGAACCGGGGAGTGACCTGAAGGACGCGAAGTTGTCCGGGCACGGACTTTGCTCCCTTGGCGTAGCGAACAGGAGATATCGCGGGTTGTGACGGTGGTGCTCGTGCTGGCGACGGCTGGTGGTGGCTGGTGGTGGTGGCGGCGTTTCTCGGGGGACAGCTCGGGGGACAGCTCAGGGAACGGTCACCGAACGCAGGAGCCGCCCGTCGATGAGCAGGCGCACCGTGGTCGGGCCCCTGCGACCGATCTCGTCCGCCACGTCGACATCGACCTTGTCCCTGCGCGGCAACGGCGGTGGCCGCCACTGCCGGCCTCCGGTACCGATCACCTCCACTCGCAGCTCGCCGCCGTCACCGCCGGACCGGGTGACGGTGACTTCCAGACCTGTCGGCGTCCGGGTGGCGCCGAGGGCCGTCACCGGCGCGTTGATGGTCGTGCTGTCCGACCACCAGGACAGGCCGATCGCGACGGTGAGGAGAAGTACCGGGACGGATGCCAGCAGGATCGTCCGGCCGGGCACGTGCCACCGCGGGCGGAAGGCGGCCGGTCGGACCCGCCCGAACGCCGCGAGTGCCACGGAGCTGACGCCGAACAGGACCTCGTAGGCGACCGGGTGTGCGGCGAGCCCGACCGCGCCCAGGAGCAGCGATCCGATCAGCAGGCCGGTAACTGTGAGCAGTACCAGCGGGACGATGATCCCGCCGGAGCCCGGGTCCGCCCCAACCGAACCGGGGTCTGCCCCGCCGGGACCCGGTTCGGTTCCATCCGAGGTCGGGCCGACCCGTACCGACCGGGCGAGGATCGCGTGTAGACCGGTGACCCCGACGATGACGATCAGGGTTCCGGCGACTGCCTGTGGGATGGTCGCGGCGCTCACCGGCTGCTCTCCTCCGGACGGCTCGGGGATCCCGGCAGCCACAGACCCTTCAGGTTGTAGATCTTCACCGGGCCGTTGTCGTAGACCTTTACCGAGCCGGGGGTGCTGTCGAACTTGGCGAGTTCCGCCCGTGTCAACTGGGACCCGACCGGTGCTTCGCCGTTCTCCACGTAGAACGTCTCGTGCGGGAGGCCGTCGGCCAGCCGGGTGTCAACGATGACGTAGTCGATCCGACCATCTGTGATTACCCTGCGTTCGTAGTCTCCGATGGTCGCGGCGAAGTAGAGCGGTCCCGCGCTCGTTCCGCTTCCCAGAGCGCTGACCACCCATTTCCGGCCGATGCCGACGAGCCGGACCCCGGTCTCCCGGTCGGCGGCGAGCCGGCTGTCCGCCGGCAGGTTCGTGTTCACCCAGTTGGTGGCGGCGACCACGTACGGGTCGATGGAGCGCCCGTCGGCAATCACCATGTAGGGGCCGGGCATCCTCGACCAGTCCCCGCCGGAACCGAGAACCGTGCCGCCGACGAACACGAATACCGCGAGCCCGGCGGTGATCTGCACCAGGTACCTGCGGCGGGTCGCGATGAAGGTCGTGATCGTGAGCCCGAGTACCGCGGCAAGCCCGAGATAGATGAAGGTTGACATGCGGGTGGACAGCTCGGCGGTCCGTGGCGCGACGGTGCCGATCACCGTCAGGGGGAACGCCAGATGCATGAGCCGCAGCACGCGGTACAGCGAAGCGCGCCGGCCGTCCGCCGCCGGCCGGAACCTGAACGGAGGCAGGGGCAGGAGCGACATCATCCACAGCAGGGTCGATCCGAGTAGGGCTATGACCTCCCATGGCGGAGTCACCGTCCCGCCGGAGTCGGAGAACATCTTGCGGCTCTTCGTCTCACCAGTGGCGACACCACTGGCCTGGTGCAGGCTGTCCGACAGGATCGGCCCCAGATAGTCACGCAGCATCGACACGTTGACGAGTGCCCAGCCCGCGGCCGTGGCCAGCCCGACCATGGCGATGGCGGCCAGCGCCTTCCCGTCGGGCCGGTCGCGTCGCGCGAACGCGCACAGTGCCCACAGGGCGACCAGCCCGACGATGATCCAACTGGTGGCGTGGTGGGTCAACGTGATCGCGATCCACGTCATCGCGATCAGTACGCCCGCGGTGACCCGTCCGTACCGCGGACGGTCCACGATGCTCACGAGGAGCAGTACGGTCAGGGCGATGGCCAGCGACTGGTATGCGAACTGTGCGTTGAAGAAGTAGAACTGCGGGCTGCAGGAGTAGATCGCGGTACCGACTCCGGCCGCGTAGGCGGACCGGGTCAGCCGCTCGATCAGCAGGAACAGGCCGTAGACGAACAGCGCGCGCGCCAGCAGGACCACGGCGATGACAGCAACCTGGTTCGGGACGCCGAAGAGCTGGACGACCGAGTTGGTCAGCAGTTCCAGCCCGGGGAACCGGGGGCTGATCGGAAGGCCCGGATGCGCCGTGAACAGGTGGCCGGTTGCCTGCAGGTCGAGCAGCGTGCGCATGTGCAGCAGCTCGTCGAACTCACGGACAGCGGAGATCTGGGTCAACTCGAAACAGAAGTACAGCGCCACCCCGAGCAGGACGGACACCCGCAGCCGTTCCCGCGGTCCGGTACCGCGTCGGAGCAGCCGGAACGCGGCCGAGGCGAAAACCATGATCAGGCCGGGCCACAGCAGGGCGGTACCCGTGCCGGGGTGTCCGGAGCGTCCGACCGTATATGCCACCGAGACGAGCAGGACGCCTGCGGCCATGACCATCGTGACGGTCATGGTCCGGTCGGGGACTGTCATGGTCCGGTCGTGGACGGCCTGGCCGGGAGCGCTCGCGGCGGCATCCGCCGCAGGTTCGGTTGCCGGGCCGTCCGAAGGGTCGCTGGACGGCTGCCCTTCGGTCAGCAGGAGCCTGGTGGCGCCGGCGTGTGCGGACGGCCTGTCGTCCTGCTCATTATCGGATTTTTCCGAACTTACCGGCCTTTCCGGATCGGTGGACGATCCGGCGTTCCTCATGGGCATAAAAATTCCGATAGTAGTGCTACCGGTGCTGTCTTCCGTGCCGGCGCCGGTCACGGCCGCGCTCTTTTCGTTCCTGTCGATGGTCGTCGTGCCGTATTCGTTGCCGGGTGAGGCTTCAGCGAGCATGGACCAGGTCTCGGTAGACAGCTTCGATACGTGGCACCACCTGCCCGGCGGTGAAGGTCGCGGCGCGGTCGCGGGCGGCCCTTCCCAGCCGTTCACGTTGCGCAGGGTCAGCAACGAGCGCGCTGACCGCCGTGGCGAGAGCGCCCGGTTCCGACGGTGGGATGACAAGGCCTTCCTTGCCATCGCGGACCATGTCCGCGATGCCTCCCATTCCGGTGGTGACAACCGGACAGCCGGTGGCCATCGCCTCCAGCACGACGGTCGGGCACGGGTCCGGCCAGATGGACGGGACGAGCGTGACCGCCGCTCCGGCGAATGCCTGCATGACCTTCTCGTGATCCCACGGTTCGGCCACGACGACCCCGGCGGGAAGCGCGTCCAAGGCGTCGGATGTCCGTCGTCCGACCATCAGCAGCGGCGGACGGTCGGTGGGCAGCCGGCTGTAGCCGTCCAACAGGACATCGACACCCTTGTCCCGGCTGAGGTCACCGACGTAGAGCAGGTAGCCGCCCGCCGTCATTCCACCGGGGACGGTGTGTGATCTGGTGTCCAGGAGCTCGTCCGGGATGAAGTTGGGAATGACGTCGAACGGTGTTCCCGAGTCGGTCAACCCGGTGTGCCGCGCGACCGCTGAACTCACCGCGATGATCCGATCCAGGGCGTGACGACGCAGGACCCGGCCCACCTGGTTGCCGGCAGCCGTTATCAGGCCGACCGGCCCACCGTAGTGGTCCCATGTGCAGCGGACGCACCGGCGCGGTGACGGACCGTCGCATACCCCCTCGCCCATGTACATGAACCGTTTCGTGGCGCAGACATGGCTGTAGTCGTGCAGCGTGAGCACCATGGGTGCCCGGGTGGTCCTGCGCAGCGGAGTAAGGCTGTTGACGATCCAGTTGTGCGCGTGGATGACGTCCGGCTGCTCCTCGACAATGATGCGTCGTAGCTCCCGGGTCACCGCCGGATCCGCGATGGGTGGCGCGTAGAGCCGGTCGCCCTCCCCGTACAGGAACGGCAACGACGCGGTTGCCGGCCGGACGGTTCGGATGCGCATGCCGTCACGAGTCTGCGTGCCGGTCTTGTCTCCGAAGGTGACAACAGTGACGTCGTGACTTTCTGTCAACCGCCGGCCGAGGTTGTGGACATGCCGTTCCTCGCCGCCGACAACCGGCGGGAAGAACTGGGCAAGCAGGAGGACCTTCATGACGCATGTTCCGCACCGCGTCGGTTCCTGAGCCGGCTGCCCGTTCGGGGCCCGAGCAGGCGACCGCGCAGGTAGCCGACAGTGGTGATCGCGACCCCGGACACGATCGTGACCGCGCTGAGGCGACGACCGGGGGTGCGTATCTCGCGCCAGACCGCCCGCGGAAGCGTACGGCGGACGTAGGCCCGCTCGGTGTCCAGAGCGGCTTCCTCGCCCACCTGCTTCGCGATCATCGCCTTGGACAGCCCCTCGGCGTAGCACCGCTGACGGAAGTAGGTGAAGGTCGCCCGTTGCTCGGTGACACGGTGATGAACGGCTGCCCGCGGTTCGAACAGAATGGTCGCGGTCGGGTCGGCCTGACGCAGCCTGATACCGAACTCGGTCTCCTCGCAGCCCAGCGGGATGGATCCGATCCGGCCGATGCCGTCGGTGAAACCGCCGATGCGGTCGAAGGCGACCCGGCGGAACGACATGGCCGCACCGATCGGATTGCGAACCGGGCGGATGGTGGTGGGTAGACCGGTGTAGCTGCAGCCCACAACCCAGTCGAACTCCGGGGGGAACCACGGGGGCCGTCCGGATGCCGGCCAGGTCGGTACAGCCGCACCTCCCACGCCCTGCACGGTCGGGTCGGCGTATGGAGCCAGCAGGTGGTCGAGCCAGTCGGGTTCTCCGCGAGCGTCATCGTCGAGGAAGACCACGACATCACCATGCGCGGCGCTTACGCCGGTGTTCCGTGCTCCGGACAGGCCACGTGGTCCGGTGTTCGCCAGCACCGTGACGTCCTCGAAGGCGGCGCGGGCGCGGGTGAACAGGGCGTCGTTGTGGTCAATGACCAGGATGATCTCGCTCGCCGGTGTCTCCTGGTCGCGAATGCTCGCAACGGCGGCGACGATGTCGTCCCAGCGTTCGATGGTGTAGGCGCAGACCACCACGGACGCTGTCGGCGTCATCGGGGACTGGTCGAGGGCAGACCCGTGGGACGCGGTCGCAGCGGCGTCGGCACCCGCGGGAGGCGATGCCTGTGCTGGAATCGCCGCGGATGACACCGTCACGCGCATTCCACCTCGGGGTTCGTCACCCGGACGTTTTCGGGGTCGGGGGTCTCCACCCACGTGGTCTGAGGAGACTCGCTTCTTACGTTCTGGGGCTGGAGGATCGTCAGGTTCGGACCAACCACCGCCGTGGACTTCCGCGCTGCCCGCTTGCGTTTGCGACCGCGTGAGCCGCGTGACTCGACCAGGATGGTGCGCAGCACCCGGAGCCCGTCGGAGACGGCGTTGAGGTTACTGACACCGTGGATGCGGGGGTGCTCGAAGCTCGGTACCTCCACGACGCGCAGCCCCGCCTGTGCCACCCGCATGTTGATGAGGGTCTCGACCTCGAAGCCGTCGCCCCACTCGTTGTTCGGGGAATGCTCGCCCGGACTCAGGCCGAGGGTGGGTAGGCAGTGTCGCCAGAACGCGTTGTAGCCATAGCAGAGATCCGAGTAGTGGCAGTGTATGAAGGTGTTGACAAGGCCGCTGAGGAACGCGTTGCCGGCTCGACGCAGCCGGGTGATGTCGCTGCTGCCACCGCCGCTGATGAAGCGGGACCCCTTCGCGAAGTCCGCGCCGGCGGTGAGTACGCGTACGAACTCGTTGATCTCCGCAGGGTCTGCCGAACCATCGGCGTCGAGCATGACCAGGATGTCGCCGGTGGCTGCGGCGAAACCGCACGCGAGCGCGTTCCCTTTGCCACGTCGGGTCTGGTCGACGATGACGGCGTCGGGTCGAAGTGACTTCGCTACCGAGACCGTGTCATCGGTGGATCGGCCGTCGACCACGATGATTTCGGCATCTGCCGGCAGGTGCTCGAAGACGTGCGGAAGGTTCCGGGCCTCGTTGAGCGTCGGAATGATGACGCTGATTGTCGGGCTACTGTTCGTCGGTCGGTCCGAGTTGTCGGACACCTGTCCCCCCACATGCTGGACGTTCGGAGTCACCCTGCGCCGAAATAGTTCCGTTCCAGCATGGTGCCCCCCTAATTTTTCTGGACCTCGGGCGATGTCGGTGAATCGATGATCATATCGCCTTTGACTCTAGAACCTCGTCAGCTTTTCCTTGCGGTAGTGGCTGCTTCAACAGTCTGAACCAACATTGCGTGTGGAGCACTGTGACCGTGCTTACATATCTCTGCTGACACCTAATCGACGGCCGCCGTTCAGAGTCATCCCCCAGGACCTGACATCATTGATCATCGAGATCTAACATCCATGATCTACATTACTTAGAGCCCGTGTGCGTTTCGAAGTTAGCACCGCTCCGGAAGAGAGTCTCGGCGGATGAGATGCGGCAGAGATTGTTTGCCTACCGTTTACCTGATGTTCATCTTGGTGCAGTTTGGGGTCTTGCTACAAGGCGGAAATGTTTCCCTAGGTAGTCATGTCGTTACCCTATGGCTTTATCGCGACTCTGGGCACCCAACGGGATACGGATGATGGTTGTTTAATGAGCGCAAGAACCAGTCGCGTTCCCCGAGTGTCGATTGATTTGATCAACACGTACGGTGTCGGGTGTTCCGGTTTCGCCGGCCAGGATTTTCGATCTTGTCGTGTAACTGTCGACCTGGAATTGTATGGCCCATTTTGTAGCCACCTGCCATACCGCTCGGGAAGCGGCATCCGCCATGGCCCCTGAATGTCGGGGACCGTGCGTCACGTCCCGGGTGGACCGCGGCGCCGCCGGCCGCGCGGACAGTCGCCCGCCCGAGCCGGTCTCATCGTGACCGTATGTGCAGGCGGTGGAGAAGAGTGACCGGCAATAGGGGCGTGGATCTAAGAGTGGGTAAGCGGCGAACGAGATGAACGTGCTGGCCGGTGTATCGAGTCGGCGGCGGGCAGAGCGATCTCGTCATCGGGATCCGTAGCGGTCGGTTCGCCGAGCCGGCCGCACCCGTGGGTGCCGCGCCCAGGTCGCGTGCAGCACAGCTGCGGCACGGTAGGAGATCACCGCGTGCCGCGTCCATCGTGTTTGGGTGCTTCCCGCCACGGGGCACGCCGTGCCGTCAGCGGGGGCGGCGGCGGGAGAAGGCGGGGCACGAACACCGTCCGCAGTCCGACCCGCGGCGGTAATGCTGGTGATCGTCGTAGGAATGGCCGCAGCGGCAGGTCATCCACCACCGTGTCAGGCGGTCCCGCAGTTCGCGGGACGCATTTTTCGGCACGCTGAAAACGGTACCGGATATCTGGCCGATGCTGTACTAACGGCCAGGGGTGCGGCGATTTTCCGGGAGGGTATGAGCTCGCTCACGTTCCCGGCGTGTAACTTGCGCACGACGTGCCCGAATCGCTGCAATAAGGGCAACGGTGGCGAAACCTATGAGAAGTATGGGAGCCCGCAGGATCAGGTTGGACGCGATATCGATCGTTTTGCTCCTGAGGCCGCCTGTACCACTCCCCGACGACGGATGCACAAATCCGATTCCGACGACGATCAGAGCATAGACGAGCGGCGGCATTATAACGATCCCGATCAGATCGTCCGAATGCACCCGGGTAGCGGCAAGTATGCAGCCGGCAACGAACAGTATGCCGAATGTGATTCCCGGGGAGTCGGAAAACAGCAGGTCAACGGCTGCCCCGGCCGTCCCGGCAAGGACGACCAGGATGGCGGCACCGAGAACGGTCAGGCCTCGTCGGCTTCCCGTCACCACGGTGGGTGGGGGGGTACCGTTACGTCGGCCTTGGATTCGTCCCCGCTGGCCGGTGGGACGTCCGGTTCGTCCGGGCGGACCGGCCGACGGGCGAGGCGGCGGCGAGCTCACCTGGGCAAGGTACCGCCCGAAGTTCCCGCACGCGTCACCGGTGAGCGGCATCGCTGTGTGACGCTACCCTTGTATGACTTTCGGTGAGGTTTCTGGAGCTTTCGGCAACCCGTGCTGCGTTCGGCTCTCCAGCCCTGGTTACGGATGTGCTCGAGCTGTTCCCGACAAGCTCGGCCGCGGACAATGCCCGGACCCCTGCTTCCACCCGGGACGGCGCCGCGAGGACGTCCTCCACCACCTCCATCGCGGCAAGCCGTCGAGCAGGGACCAGCACCCGGCTCTCCAGCGATCCGACGGTCGCATTGAAGTCGGTGACGGCCTTGCCGAGTGAACGACCGAGCCGGTCCATGTGCTCGCCGAGGGTACCCAGGCGGGTGTAAAGATCTCTGCCCAACTCGAAGATTTCCCGGGTACGGGTGGTGAGTGCCTCCTGCGTCCAGGCATGGGCGACGGTCCGCAGCATCGCGATCAGCGTGGTCGGGGTGGCGATGACGACCTTCTTGGCCGCGGCGTGTTCGAGGAGGGCCGGATCCTTCTCCAGAGCGGGTGCGAGGAACGCTTCGGCGGGCACGAACAGCACTACGAACTCCGGGCTGGAGGGAAACCGTCGCCAGTACGACTTCGCGCCCAGCGCGTCCACGTACGCGCGCAGGTGCCGCGCGTGGGCGGCAAGCCGTTCGTCCCGCTGTTGGTCGTCGCGGGCCTCACCCGCCTCGAGGAAGGCGATGAGCGGCACCTTCGCGTCCACGACGATGTTCCTGTTGCCTGCCAGGTGAACGACCATGTCAGGCCGTTGCGTGCCCTCGTCGCCGAGGGCAGTCGGCTGTTCGGTGAAGTCGCATCGGTTGAGCATCCCGGCGACCTCGGCGACCCGACGAAGCTGCATCTCGCCCCAGGCGCCCCGCGTCTGCGGCTTACGCAGGGCTGTGACCAGCGCGGCCGTCTCCGCGCGCAGTCCCTCGGATACCCGCTGGACACCGCGGACCTGCTCGGCGAGGGTCGCGTACGCCTCGACACGGGCGCTCTCCAGATCCGCCAGGCGGTGCTCCATCTTCCCCAGCACATCCTGCAGCGGACCGACAAGGTGTTCGACCGCCGCGCGACGCTGCTCCAGATCTCCGGCAGCGTGGGCGCCGGCCTCGGCGAACCGGGCGGAGGCAAGTTCGAGGAACTGGCGGCTCGCGCCCTCCAACGCCTGTGCGGACAGCGCCTGAAAGGACTCCGCGAGGCGCTGCTGGGTCTGCTCGACCAGGCCGAGCCGTTCGGTCGCGGACCGCCGTTCATAGTCGAGCGCCGTCCGCATGCCCGCCACGTCGGCTTCGGCCAGTGCTGCCCGTTCCCGCGCGGCCTGCTCGCCGCGGCGCGATGTTTCCCGTTCGCGGGTAGCGAGATCGTGCTCGGCCGTGAGCATGGCGAGCCGGACGTCGACTCCCCGCCGGCCCGCCTGGAAGCCCGCGGTGACCCCGAGCAGCAGGCCGACGAGAAAGAGCAGGATGGTCGTGACGTCCATGGCCGACAGGCAATCACGGACGTCCGACACTTTGCCGGCGGCGATGCCGAGATGGCCGCCGTGATCAGTTCTGGGTCGGACGCCAGCCCGCGTAGACGGCGAAACGCCAGTCCTTGACCACACAGTCGACCTGGTGGAAGCCGGCTTCCCGCAGCCAGGCCAACTGGGCTTCGAGGGGCGCGCAGCGGTCGTGCGCCATTCGACTCAAAGCCGCGTTCCATTCGTCGTCGTCCGCGCCGGCCGTGCGGGCGCGACGTTCGTGAATGTCGGCGTAGCGCCTGGTCAGCGTGTCGTCCGGACCGTTGACCTGTTCGAGGTTGACGAACACGCCACCGGGTTCGACAACAGCGTGGACGCGGCGGAAGAGGTTCCGCTTGGCCGGGTCGTCAAGGTGGTGGATGGCCAGGGCGGAGACCACGGCGTCGAACGGGCCGGCCGGCAGTGGACCGGTGAGGTCGGCGACGGTCGTCACGACCGGGAGCGCCGCGCCCGCCGCGCCCGCCGCGCCCGGAGCCAGGCGAGCCCGTGCCCGCGCGAGCATCGGGTCGGCTCCGTCGAACAGGTGCAGGCGGGCGCCGGGGACCGCGTCGCGCACGGCGGCGGACAGCAGGCCCGTGCCGGCACCGAGGTCGAGGACCGCTGGATCGGCACGGCCTGTGTCCGCGACCAGTTCGGCCACCGCGCCGTAGAGCAGGTCAAACGAGGGCACCAACCGGCGCCGCTGGGCATCGTAGGTCGCCGGATCCCAGATGGTCTCACCATATGAGATAGTCATCTCATTCATTGGGCAAGTCTAATATCAGCTCCCTGCGGTGGCACCTGCCACGAGTGGATGAATCTCGAAATCGCCGCAGAAGTTCATCCCGTGGACGAGCCGCAGGCTGCGGGTCTCGCCCGGCGGTGTCACCGTGAGGCCGACGTAGGTCGGGCAGCTCGTCTGGTTTCCCGACGGGACGACGGTCCACTCCAGGCCGGCGGACGCGGTGCCGTTCGGCGGCAGCACCACCTGGGCCCGGGAGGTCGACGGGAAAATGTAGCCGATGGTCTCGCGTCTCGCGTCCGCGGCATCCCGGTTGTTGTCGTCGCGGGCCGTAACCCCTGGATAGCCGTCAAGCACGCAGCTGGTGCCGCTCGTGTTCGTGAAGACGAGGACGAGACCCTGGTGGCCCATACCGCCACCGCCGGCCGGGGACACCGTCGACAGTCGTAGTCCTGGTACGGCGCAGCGCACCGGGGACAGCGGCCGACCCGGGTCGATGGCAACGGTGCCTCCACGTGTCGCTTGACCTGAGGGCGGGCCGCCACTCGTGGGGACGGTGGTCGGGGAGGCGGCCGCGGCTCTCCTCGGATCGGTTGGACCCGCGGGCGCGACGGCGGAACCATCCCCGGCTACGTGTGCGCAGGCCGCGCACGTGGCCGTGATCGCGAGAGCGGGAACGATCTTTTCGAGGATCTTGCCCAGAACGAGCTTCATGGGACACACGTTCTCGCCCCGTCCCCGCCAGTTACACCTTCGCGGTGTTGTCCTCCTGTGGCACGCATCGGGGCTTGAATCGGGGCTCGAAAAGGATCGCCCCCGATGCGCGCACCGGATGCGGCACGGTCACGTCGGGTGCGTGACCGGGGCCTGGGACCAGGGCATGCGTCAAGGGGTGTGCGTGACCGCCGACTTGTCCCGGTGCCGCATGGCGCGCCCGGCCCCGTAGACTCCGAGCCCATGGGCTTGTCGATCGGGATCGTCGGACTACCCAACGTCGGCAAGTCGACCCTGTTCAACGCGTTGACCCGCAACGACGTCCTTGCCGCGAACTATCCGTTCGCCACGATCGAACCGAACGTTGGCGTCGTCGGGGTCCCCGACACCCGCCTCGACCAGCTCGCGAAGGTGTTTCGCAGCGTTCGGACGGTGCCGGCGACAGTCGGTTTCGTCGACATCGCCGGGTTGGTCCGCGGTGCGTCCGAGGGCCAGGGCCTCGGCAACAAGTTCCTGGCCAACATTCGTGAGTCCGACGCGGTCTGCCAGGTCGTCCGGGTCTTCTCCGACCCCGACGTCGTCCATGTGGACGGCCGGGTCGACCCCGCCGACGACATCGCCACGATCAACACCGAGCTGATCCTCGCCGACCTGCAGACCATCGACGCGCGCCTGCCCAGGCTGGAGAAGGAGTCCCGGGTCGACAAGGGCAAGCAGGTCCTGGTCGCCGCGATGAAGCAGGCCCGCGAGGTGCTCGACGCGGGCCGTACCCTCTCGTCCGACCCGGGTGTCGACCGGGCCGCGCTGCGGGAGTTGTTCCTGCTCACCGCCAAGCCTTTTCTCTACGTGTTCAACGTGGACGAGGACGTCCTCGCGGACGACACCCGACGTAAGGAACTCGCGGCGCTGGTCGCGCCGGCCGACGCGGTGGTGTTGTGCGCGAAGGTCGAGGCGGAGCTGACCGAGCTTCCCGACGATGACGCCATCGAGCTCCTGGAATCCCTCGGGCAGTCCGAGAGCGGCCTGGCGCAACTGGCCAGGATCGGCTTCCACACGCTGGGCCTGCAGACCTACCTGACGGCGGGGCCGAAGGAATCGCGGGCCTGGACGATAAAGGTCGGAGCGACCGCGCCGGAGGCCGCGGGTGTCATCCACACCGACTTCCAGCGCGGCTTCATCAAGGCCGAGATCGTCTCTTTCGACGACCTGATCGCGGCCGGTTCGATGGTGGCGGCCCGCGCGGCCGGGCGCGTCCGCATCGAGGGCAAGGACTACGTCATGGCCGACGGCGACGTCGTGGAATTCCGCTTCAACGTCTGATCGGGCACCGTTTCCGCAGGTCCCGCAGGGTGTGAGTGATCGCGTTCCACGACGGTTACACGGGACCATGCCGAGTCCACTGCCTTGCGGGTCCGATCTTCGCTGTCCGGCATCAGGCGGCCGTAGATGGACAGCGCGAGCGCGGCGTTGCCGTGCCCGAGCCGCTCGGCGACCGCGATCACGCTTTCCCCCGCGGCGAACAGGACCGAGGCGTAGCGGCGCCGAAGGCTGAGTGTTGCCACCACCCGGCGGGACCGCCTCCAGATCAGAAGTGATGGCGTGCCCGCGTCCCGCAACCGGCTGTGCGCGGAGCTGGCGTGCCATGTTTGCCGGGCGCTTCGCATCCCGTGGCCGAGTCAGCCGCTGCGGCGACGGATCCTCGCCGGGGGATCCAGACCCGATGGCCATCCTGACCGGATAAGTCCAGTCCGCTACGATAAGAAATCATTTCTATCGGTCGGGGGTCCAGTGTCTGACTCAAGCGGGGGTAGGCTCAGCCACCAGGAGTTCTGGACTGTCGTTGGCAGTGTTGGAACAATTATCGCGATTATAGTATCCGTTGTCCTGTTTATGGCTGACAACAATGAGAGAAAGTCGTCATCCATAGTGCCCTTTGCGTCGCCAACACCGTCCCCGACTGCTTTCACGCTGAAGCCGTCCCCGACTGCCTTCACGCTGAAGCCGTCCCCGACCTCCTTCACGCCAAGGCCGCGTCCCGCCATTGCAACCGATAATGTCTATGCTTTACCGTCGCTCACAAGCGGCGTCATAGGGAAGTTACCGAGTGGTTCGGCGGTTTACATATCCTGCACAGTTCAGGGAGAAACGGTATACGACTCCAGCGGAAAATCAAGCAGCCTCTGGGACAAGGTTGGCAATGGTTACGTTCCGGACCTCTTCATATATACCGGTACGGATCAACCGATCGCGCCGAACTGTTTCATTAGTTCCTGATGTGATAAAAGAACAGGGCCTTCACAGCTACGTGTGAGGGCCTGCTGGACGAGGGCCGGCGCAAGTTGATGCAGCCGATGGCTGACCGCCTCGGCATCGACTACCGGCAGTTCCAGCAGCTCCAG